>CAOKJJ010000042.1 GCA_948468465.1 uncultured Eubacterium sp.
CTGGCTTACAGCCAGTGGCTAAAAGCGACGCTGGGCTGCGCCCCTGATTTACAGAACAGAATGTCAAGAGCTTCTAAACATTCTTCCAACGTCGCCTCCAGCCAGGCCATTTCCCCCTCACCCGGCTGGTTTTCGAAGGCTATACGTGCAAATTCGTTTACTTTTTTGAAAGAATCTGGGGCTGTTATAATTTCACAGAGGATTCAAATGATTACGTAAAATGAATACTATCGGTAATATTTGCAAAGATCGGCTTATATTCCTGTAATTAATCGTAATACCTGATCAGCGAAATCATAGGAATATGTAGCAGCTTTTAACGCTGTGATATCCGTAAAGCCAGCGTCCGCATAGCCACCAAACACCCCAATGCCAGTTCTGTTATATGGTGCCATTGTTTTAAATGCCGAATAATTAAATCTGCTTTTATTCTGTTAAGCATGGAAATCTGACATTTTTCCGTATACAGATGGAATAAAATAAAAGACAGCGAAACGCCGTGAAGTGTCAGCACTGGCCAGGCGGTGTTTAAAATCAGGATGCGGAGGTGGGAGGAATCTATGAGGTTTACATAGACGTACTGGCTGCGAACAATTTTTTCGCAGATTTGGCGGCGCTGTTTGCGGTCAATATTTTTCGACGGCGGCAGGTACACGCACATCGGATCATAGCAGGTGCCGTACTTGGTACGCTTGGCAGCTGTCTGGTGTTTGTCGTTTTTGCGAATCCTGCGGCTTATTTTTTGACGGTGCACTTTCTTTTAAATCCTGCGGTTTTATTGCTTACATTTAGGGAAAAATCAAAACAGGATTTTTTTTCTGACTTATGTATTAGCTATTTTGCGTTTTTATTGATCGGGGGAATTACTGAGTGGCTGTATGCGGGAGGGCTTGGGTTTTTTACCTATGAGGCCGCGGTAGGCATGGCGCTGCTGCTTTTGCTTATGACCTCCTGGTGGCTGCGTGTGCGGTTGAAAAACCGTGTCCGGTATGCGGAAGTGAAACTGCATCAAAATGGAAAGCAGATACGGCTGCAGGCGCTCTCAGACAGCGGAAATCTGCTTACGGATCCATATACCGGCAAGCCGGTCAGCATGATCGACAGGCAGGTGTATGAAAATGCATACGGCAGGCCCTGCGGTGTCCGGCTCATTCCATATGAATCCTTAGGCTGCCGTCATGGGCTGCTGGAGGCGGTTACGGTCGAAGAATTAAGCTATGTGTATGGAAACAGGGCTGTAAGCATAAAAAAGGCGGTATTGGGCCTTGCGGACCATGCATTGTTTGAAAAAAAAATATACCAGATGATTATCAATCCACAGGAAAATTCAACAGGAGGCAGATATGAATAGGATAGATCATATGGTACAAAAGATGATCGGGACTTTTTATTATATACTAAGGCTGGAGCGGCCGGAGCGGGAAGTGTGGTATATTGGAGGCACGGATGTCCTTCCGTCTCCGCTGGAGCCGGAGCAGGAAAACGCCTGTATTGAAAAACTATCCGGGGAAGGGGAAGAGACGGAGGCGGCCAAAAGCCTTTTAATTGAACACAATCTGCGTCTTGTTGTGTACATAGCAAAAAAATTTGATAATACCGGAGTCGGCGTGGAGGACTTGATTTCCATTGGAACGATCGGCCTGATCAAGGCGATCAATACATTTAATCCGACGAAAAACATTAAGCTTGCTACTTATGCTTCGCGTTGTATCGAGAATGAGATTTTGATGCATCTGCGCAGGACGAGTAAGACAAAGCTGGAGGTGTCCATTGATGAGCCTTTAAATGTGGACTGGGATGGCAATGAACTGCTGCTTTCGGACATTCTTGGCACGGAAGATGACATTATATCTAAGGACATGGAATCAGAGGTGGAAAAAAAGCTGCTGCGCAATGCCGTAGACCGGCTCTCAGGCAGAGAAAAGATGATTGTTGAACTTAGATTCGGATATAATACGCCCGAAGGGAACGAGATGACGCAAAAGGAGGTGGCTGATTTACTGGGCATTTCGCAGTCGTATATTTCCAGGCTGGAGAAAAAGATTATGAAGCGGCTGCGCAAAGAAATTGTGCGGTTTGAGTAGAAATAAAAAGAAAGGAAACTACAGATGAAGACATATACAAAAATACTCGAAGACAGGGCCTATGATATTTCACCTGAAGATGAAAATTATATGGAAGAATTAATGGAGGTGGTAAAACTATTCCGATATTTTGATGAGGCTTTGGATGAGTTTTTAGTCAATCACGGATATCTAGGGGATATCAAAGACGTGGATGAAAAAATTTCATTTATCAAAACGAAGTTCAAACAGGCGTCCGTACCGATGCCGCGGAATTTGAAGAAATGTTTTACGCATCATAAAGGAATTGATAAGGATACCCCGTTTCAGTTTTGCTTTGCATTTAACCTTGGTCTTGCTGAGTCAGAAGCATTTTTAAGAAAAGTATGCCTGAAACGGGGATTTGACTGCCATGATATCAAAGAAGCTATTTATTATTACGCGGTCAGAAACCGGCTGAGCTATGAGGAGGCGCAGAGTATTATTGACCAGGCGCCTAAGCATGTGAAGGGCAGTATTGATTTTCATAAAGATGTATTATATACATCGTCCATTATACAAGAAATCAACCGTTTCCAAAACGCGGAGGAGCTGCTGGGGTTTTTTCAGGATCATTTGAGTCAGTTTGGATATAATAACGCGACTGCGACCAAATATGTATGCAGGATCTGGGAAGAAATTGCAGGGGAAGAAGGGCTGGCTTACCAGGAAGCATGCCTGCTGTCTGCCGTAAATGGCGGTGATATCCAGGCGAAAAGAACGTTTGAAGATGTCCTGCTAAATAAGGAAAGAAAAGATGAAAAGTGTACGGTGCTTGATGAAAAGGGAAACGTAAATGATTCCACATGGAATGTGTATGTGCAAATATTAGGATTGGATCATTATCAGGCGTATAGCCTGCCGAAAGACAGGTCATTAAAATCTGTTTTAAAAGATAACGCGGTGCTGCATCATTCGGCGGAAGAATCGTTCCCGGACCGCCAGGGGATAGATGCCGTATTAAATGGAAAACATGTCTCGAATGAGCGTATTCGCAAAATAATGATACTGCTTTTATTTTACAGATATTGGGCAAAGCTGTCTGTAAAAAACAAAAATGCTTATTACAGCGCTTCGAATGCGGATGTGGAAAGATGTATCGGGGAGATTAATAAGTATTTGCTGGATACCGGGTATCCGGAATTGTATCTCGGAAATCCGTATGACTGGATTTTTTTCTGGGCGCTTTTAAGTGAAGAGCCTTTGTCAGCATTTCGGTATTATATCGGAGAACTGTTTGCCGTAAAAAGTGAGCAGTTCTAAAGACAGGGCATACATTTAAAAATCCAGAAGCTGAAAATGACATTGTATAATCTAAACGGAACGTAATACAATCAGAAAAATAACAGATAGGAATCAGTCATATGGATACAAGAATTGCATTAAAAACAGGCACCGTGCTTAAATTTTCCGGATATGATCACAGCACTGCCATATATACCATTCAAAATGAGATCGGAAGGGGCGCTTCCTGCATTGTATACGATGCGTCTTATACAAATAACGCCGGAAATGTTAAAAATGTGCGTATCAAAGAATGCTATCCATTCAAGCTGCGCATTGCCAGAATGCATGCCGGTGCTTTAGTATCGGACGAAAGTGACAAAACGGCTTTTGAGGAATGTAAAAAGAGGATGTATGATGCGTTTCACATTCACAATGAATTGTTTCATACAGATGGCTTAACGAATTCCATCGCGAATACGATTGATATTTATGCGGAAAATAATACGTTATATGTCGTGTTGACCTATTTACAGGGAAAAACGCTTTCTGCCGCAGCCACCCCTTCGCTGCGTAAGAGCATATTAATAATAAAAAGTACTGCGGCAGCGATTCAGAGGATTCATGACAGAGGTTATTTGTATCTGGATGCGAAGCCGCAGAATATATTTGTCATTGATGGGACTACGGATATTGTTCAGCTGTTTGATTTTGATTCCATAGTTCCGATTGGAGGATATGACAGGTCTGAGAAAAAGAACCATTACAGAATTTCTTATACGGAAGGATTTGCAGCTTTAGAGCAGCAGATGGGGAAGTTTAAAAAGCTTGGCGTATATACGGATGTATACGGAGTGGGCGCCCTTTTGTTTTATCTCTTATTTGGGCGTACGCCGGGTGCCCCTGACTGTGAGACAGACGCGGTTTATGATTTTTCTGCATGGAGATTTGCAAAGGAGGCGTTTCAGGATAAAATTTATTGGATGCTGACGGAGTTTTTTCACGGCACATTGGCGAACTATCATGCAGACAGATATCAGAGCATGCGGTTTGTCATTTCAAAGCTGGAAGAAATGGAAAAATACGCAGATACAACGATTCCGTATATGATATCCAGCCATATGTACGGTACGGCGCTTTTGGCCGGAAGAGATGAGGAACTGGCAAAGATAGACGAATGGTTCGGTCAGAACAAGACAAACTGCCTGTTTCTTACCGGGATGGGAGGCATTGGAAAAAGTACGCTTGTACGAAGCTATATAGAAAAAAACCGCTGCAAATTTGATACGGTGCTGTACTTATATGACTGCGGTTCTGTAAAAGAAATGATTGCAGACGACAGGCAGCTGTGCATGAATACAGTCACACGGACAGAGGAAGAAAGCATTTCCGATTATTTTTACAGAAAATATAAAATGATTCAAAAGCTTACCTCAGAAACGCGTGTCCTGCTTGTGATAGAAAATTATGACGGCAGAACAGACGAGGATTTTCATTATATTTTAGAGGCAGGCTGGGAGGTCATAGTGATCACGAGATTTTGTATATCCGCACAGTTTCATTCCCTGCATCTGGAAGCGATCTCTGACAGAAACCATCTATACGAACTGTTTGAATACTATGCGCAAAGGAAAATTATGCGGCACGAATATACCTATTTGGACACGATGATTGACAATGTAGCTGGGCATACGCTTGCACTGGAACTAACTGCGAGACAGATAGCAAGCAGTTATCTGTCTGTCGAGGAAGCATCAAAATTGCTTGCGCAGCGCGGATTTTCACAAATGGCGGCTGAAAAAGTGGAATATTTCAAAGATGATAAACAATATTACGACACGATCGGGCATATTATGAGCGCGCTGTTTGATGCGGGCAGGCTGTGTGCGCAAAAGAAAAAAATACTTAAAATGCTGTCGGTTTTTTCCATGCCGGAAATGGATGTCCATATGCTGGATCAGCTCCTTAGGCTGCGTACCAAAGACGATATGAATGAATTAAAAAAAGACGGCTGGATATTCATAGAAAAACAAACGGTTTTGCTGCATCCTGTGATCAGGGAAAGCATCCTTCGATGGGCGTGGACAGCAGAATTTCAGACGGCGGCCCTGCAGGTTATGGATACGATCAGAACACAGCTGAAACTGGAAAGTCATAAAAAAGAACATCATAAAAATGAAAAATTGTTTCTTTGGCTGCAGCTGGCAGAGAATGTGCTGACAGGATGTAACGGGGAACCTTCTTTAACGGAATCGGACAAATACAAAAAGCTTGCTTATCAGACGCTTATTTGCATGCCGCGCGATAAGGAAACCTATATTTTAAAACAGGCGGACATATTGCTGCGTGACCCGGCAGGTTTTAGCAGCCGTGCTGTTTTGCGCCTTTATGACATGGTGGTATCTGTTTATGAAGAAAACGGCGATTTGGCGGCTGCTTATGATAAAATCATGCAGGCGCAGGAATTTGTGCACAGATGCCAGGACGATGCTATAACCGGACAGTATTATTTTATGCTTGTAGGATTTTATGATGCAATGATGGATGGAGCTTATGATTGCGGAGCCGCGTATGAAGATATGCGCAAATCCGATGTGCAAAAATATGACATGCAGGAATTCGATATGCAAGAATTCGATATGCAAGAATTCGATATGCAAGAATTCGATATGCAGGAATCCGATGTGCAAAAGTCTAAAAAAGCGATAGATCAAGCTATTTATTATATGAAAAGGACAAACATGGCAGACACTAAAAATCTTCTGGTAAAATACATGTTATCCAAAGCGATGCTGATCATAAGAAACGGGTATGGCAGCAAGAGAGAACTTAAGAGATTGCTTCATCTGGTCTATAAGCTTGTCAGAGAGCTGCCCTGTGATTCTGAGGAAAGAGGCTGGTATGATATAGTAGCGGCATGGTATTATACACTGGTGAAACCGGATTATAAAAAAGCCGAAAGATTTTTAAACCAGTCTTTTGAAATACAGAAAAAATTTGCTGAAGGACTGGATATCATAGATGAAATCATTATTCCGTATGCCAATATATATATATAGAATGGAGAAAGTGCATAAAGTCAGCATCGATTATAAAATCAGGCATTAAGATCTGCGAGGCATATGACGGCGTTATTCCTTATATCCGAAAGAAAATGGATTTGTACGGATGCCTGCTGGATATCTGTTATGTAGCGGGAGATTTTTCCGAATGCAGGAAAATTATCGCATATATCGACGACGCAAACAAGGCCAACCGGGATATCGGCATCAAAAAAGAGATTCCGCCGCAGCTGCGTAAAGAAATACTGCAAAGCTGACGAAGGACAGCATAAAATCCCGGCTTGTCACTGCCTTGTTCAAGTTCCGTTTTGATGAACAGAAAGTATAAGAAATCTCTTTCATTTTTTGAAAAACGGATATATAATAAAGCAACGACAATTTGGGAGTGGAGGAAACTTATGAATATTTATGAAAAATGTCCGGAATTTGAAAGCGAAAGATTTTTAGTTAGACTATTACACGACAAAGATTGCGATGATTTATTAAAAGTATATAGTGATAAAAAAGCATTGCCTTTCTTTAATAGCGATAATTGTGATGGAGATAATTTTTATTACGAGACAAAAGAAAGAATGACAGAGGCTATTGGTTTTTGGCATATGTCATATGAAAATGGCTGGTTTGTTAGACTTTCTATTGTTGATAAGGTAGCATCAAGTGTAATCGGAACAATAGAATTGTGCTTGAGAGTGTCAGAAGATAAATTCAATAATATGGGAATTTTAAGAGTAGATGTGAGAAGCGATTATGAACAAGAAGATGTATTGTGTGATATTTTTTCACTTATTACACCAAAACTTGAGGAAGCACTGGGATGTAAAGGCGTACTTACCAAGGCTCCAATATATGCAGTAGAAAGAATGAAAGCGATTCAGAAAGTAGGTTTCACTAAATCTGAACATTTGTTGATTGGAAAAACGGGATATGCCTATGATGGATATTGGACAATCGAATAAAAAGGCTGCTGCAGCATTCAGGTAAAATAATCTGCCGCTTGTACCGATTATAATTTGCCACTCAACACCGCAGCAGCTGCGCAAAGAAATACTGCAAAGCTGCACACACAAAACCAGATGTAAAAAATAATATGGTATATTGATGACCAGGAAAATATGCCGAAGCAGAAATGATGTTTGGAAACTGCTTTCGGCAATGATTAGGAGGTCAAAATGAAAAAAAGAAAATTTCAAAAAGCGGTGTTTGCATTTTTTATGGCGGTATTTATGATCGGATTTACCCCGGCTGTACAGAACGGGCAAAATAGCAGTACGGCATACGCGGCGGCAAAAATCAGGCTGAATCAGACGAATATTACGCTGCACATCAATGACGGCGAGAAAGAAACATGCAGGCTGAAGGTGCTTGGTACGGATAAAAAAGTAAAATGGAGTACAGCAAACCCCAAAATTGCCGCCGTCAGCCAGAACGGGAAGGTAACGCCAAACAAAAGCGGAAATACGGTGATTACTGCAAAGGTCAGCGGGAAGAAACTGAAATGTAAGGTAACGGTTCAGGTTAAGGCAAAAGAAGAAGACAGGGACGATGCAAATGCCAATACCGATACCGATGCAAATGGTGAAAACCAAGAGGCAGCGACCGTGTTTGACCGGCTTTATGAGGCAATAAGGAAAAATGGTTATTTAAATGCGGATGGAGATTATGTGATCAGCTATAAGAATGATGATAACGGTAATACATTTGTTATCCTTTATAAAAGGAAAGAGGGGTATTTTAAATTTATTAGCAATATAATGGATGGAGATTTTGTATCTACCATGCAGTTAGATAAAAATGGCGACGGAAAAGCGTTTTTTAACTGTATATCAATGTCAATGTCCACGATCATGTGGTTTAACACAGAAGCCTGGTTTTATCCGTCTGATTGCTTATTGACAAATAATGAGCTATCCTATAAAATAACAAACAGCGTGAATTGCACGGATCTGTACTGCAGCGTGACGTCGGATCTTATATTTGATTTAAGCATCGTTGGATGGCAGGTATGCCTGTTGAAAAACGATAGTGATGTCACGCTGGAGGATCTTGGATTTATCAATTTATGATAAAAAGGACACGATCAGAAAATAAAAAGAAATATAAAAATCAGAAAAATAAAATGAGGCGGGGTTTGCAAATGATAAAAAAGTTTGGTGACAAGGTAAAATCGTATATGGTTTTGGCCGGGGCAGCGGCGATCCTTATTTTGGTAATCGTCTGTTCCGTTCAAATAAACAAAAACAATAAAGATCGGGTGAAAGAACTTGAAGATACAATAGCAAAAATGGAACGTGAGCAGATGTCAACGGATACGATCAGGGAAGAGGTCAAACAGATTTCCAAGTATAGCGCATATGAATTTGATTATACTTCCATCATTTATCATTCAGATAAAAACAGCTTTATGGGGATGGATATTCCATTGACTGGAAATTCTTTTATCGCGACCATAGACGGGAAGATGAATATTGGCATTGATGCGGAAAATATGCAGATTTCCCAGGAAACAGATGAAGACGGTTCTGTAAAGCAGGTTACGATTACCGTTCCGCATTCGCAAATACTGGATAATTATACGATGCAGGATTCACTGAAAATCTATGACCAGAAAAATAATATTTTTAACCCGGTGGAAGTAGCGGATTACAGTGAACTGCTTACAGAAGCAGAAGAAAAAGAAGAGCAGAAGGTATTAAAAGGCGATCTTTTGCAAAAATCAGATGAATCCATAAAATTTCTTTTAACTTCCCATTTGCAGGCAGCGTACGGGAAAAATGTGGAAATCATTTTCGAATATCAGGAACCGTCCGGCAGCAGCCAGGAGCCATGATACGAAAAGAGAGGGGAAAGTGAAAGAAAATCTGAAAGGAATCAGTTTCCCCACCCCGTGAATAGTAACAAGAACTGTCATTTTGAACGAATTTAGTGGGAAAAATACTTGCAAATCATGTATAGATGTGGTATGGTATGAATAGAATAAAACTGTAACGAGTTACAGTTTTGGTCTGGGCGAAAGCTCTTTGGACCACCGTAGGCGGGAAGAATTTCCCGCCATTTCTATTATTTATAAAGGATCATATGATGAAAGAACTGAGTGTATTTATTGATGAATCAGGAGATTTTGGAGAAATAAAAGAGAGACCGGCATATTATTTGGTAACGTTTGTTTTTCATAATCAGGCCGATTGCATAGAAGAACAGGTTTCAAAGTTGGAAGAAAGTGTCCGTAGTTCGGGATTTGATGTAGAATATATACATACAGGTCCGGTCATTCGACGAGAGGAAGTATTTGCAAGATATTCTATAGATGAGCGAAGGAAGTTGCTGTATAAAATGCTTAACTTTGTGAATAGATGTCCGATTTCTTATTTGACAGTTATTGTGGATAGAAGAGAGGCAACAGATAAGATTGCCTTGTCTGGTAAATTGGCAAAGGCAATTAATAGAGCGTTAAGCGAACATATTGAGTTTTTTTCGGATTTTGGCAGGATTTTTCCTGGTGCTGTTTCTTTTGGCAGTGGCACTGGTCCGTATGGAAGTCAGTACTACTGGGGAAGATAAGCAATCAATTCCTCTGCGGTGTCCCGCATGCCCCGCCGAAACCAGACCTCAATCCAGCCATATAAAAAGAAAGCGACATAAGCAGAGGAATAAGCGGCCGGCAGTTCCTGTTCCGGATGAAAGCCGCATAAATTTAAAATGATGTCTTTGAGAAGATAAACGAGTCCTCTCTCATTGAGCAAGGTGTAAAAATCCCGATTTGCTTCAAAGTGGGTAAATACCATTCGCACCAGTTCTCTTATCGAAAGGTCAGGGGATGCTTTCCATCTGTCTGCCCAATCTTGAAATAAATGCTCAACGTATGCCTTGATAATATCTTCCTTCTTTTCGTAATTGCGGTAGAAAGATGTCCTTCCTACGCCGGCCATGCCGCATAATTCACTGATCGAAATTTCACTGATCGGCTTTTCTTTCAGCAGTGTCAGCATAGAGCTGGTGAGGTGTTCCACCACATAGGCATTGCGGCTTACGTTACTGAACGGTGATACATTTTTCAACTTTTGTTCCATTTTCCCTGCCCCCATTGACAATTTTATTTCTCGCTGTTACACTTGTGTTGCTGTTACGATTGTAACAAATAATAGCATATAATGACGAGTACGTCAAGAAGGGAGTTTTACATGACATTGTCGCAAAAACGGCTGTTGATGCTGTTTCTTATCACAGTGCTTGCTTTTTGCCTGGGGCGGCTGGCGGTGCGGGCTGCCATGAACCTGTTGATCGGCGGAACGCTGTTTGGAGGGAATTTCTTATGAGAAAAACCGCAAAAGAAAAAAGGGTGAAAGCGGTGCCTGCCTGGATGGGCATTCTGACATTTTTACTGGCCTTTGGAGCCGGTGCAGCATCCAAATTTGCAATGGCGCCAAGATGGATGAAAAACTATTCCGTACCATGGAGCGATAAGCTGGGCACGTTAAAGACGGATCTGCCTTACGGTGAGGGGGAGGCCAACAAGTTCGACCTCTACCTTCCAAAAGATAACAGCAGGGAAGCCTATGGCCTTGCGGTCTACCTGCACGCTGGTGGGTTTACAAGCGGAGATAAAGCAGGCGACAGAGAAATGCTTTCCTGGCTGTGTTCCAAGGGCTATGTGGCGGCAGGCATCAACTATACGCTTCGCACAGAAACAAACAACGCCAGCGTTTTTACGCAGTCAAATGAAATCAAGGCGGCAATTCCCAAAGTGGCTGCCGCCGCAAAGGAGGCCGGATATCACATTGACAAAATGGCCATAGCCGGCGGTTCGGCGGGACACACGCTGGCTATGATATACGCCTATCGGGACGCAGGTGAAGCGCCTGTTCCTGTTGCGTTTACCTTTGGCGGGGTCGGCCCGTCCTGCTTCTATAAAGAGGACTGGGACAATTACGGCCTTGATCAAAATACCGAAAAGAGCGACCAGGCCGCGGCGGGGCTATTCAGTGCCTTGCTTGGAGAGTGGATCTCTGTAGAGGAAATAAAGGACGGGTCATATATTGGGCGAATGATGCCGATTTCTGCCGCTTCCTGGATTACGCCGCATGCCCCGCCGACAGTTGTGGCTTACGGCACGCACGACCGTGTGCAGCCGTTCAAGGCGTCCCTTCGGCTGAAGGCCGCACTGGAGGAAAACGGTGTGGATTTCCAATATTTTGAGCTGCCCCATTCCGGCCACGGATTGCAGAATGACCATGCGCTTTTTAAACAGTGGATGGAGGCCGTCGAGAAATATTTGAACAAGTATATGCCGGTGGGATGAGGAAAAAGGAACCCGTGAAAAGCAACTTGAAATCGCATTCATCGTGTCAATTGTGCCAAAACTAATTGACACGATGGATGCGATTTTCTATAATAGGAAAAGTCCATGGAATATCGCTGTGAATTTTGAAATGGATATGAATTTTTCCAAACATGAAATAGCGCAAATGCTGCGTGCATATGAGACAGATGTACATACGGGAATGGATGTAGAATCTATGGCTGATCTGCTGTATGAAGATACATCCGGATACCCGTTTCTTGTGAGTCGTTTGTGTAAAATTATGGACGAGGAACTGCCGCGGACGGCAGAATTTTCATCCGCTTTGGAATCATGGAGTAGGGAAGGATTTTTGGCAGCAGATCGAATGATTGAGATATATTTATACAATAGATTAACTAAAAACTATTTGTATATAACGCCCAAAATGTTATAATGTAATATATGAGAAAACGGATTTATCCTTACAGAAGGGAGATGACAGGATGCTGTTAGAATTTTTAGGAGCTGCACATGAGGTAACCGGAAGCTGTCATTTTATACAGGCTGCGGAAAAAAACATGCTCGTTGACTGCGGGATGGAGCAGGGGCCGGATTTGTACGTGAATCAGGAGATTCCTGTCAATGCGGCGGCCATTGACTATGTATTTGTGACGCATGCGCATATTGATCATTCAGGCCTGCTGCCGCTTTTATACAGCCGTGGATTTCGCGGGCAGATCTTTGCTACAAAGGCGACCTGCGAGCTGTGTAACATTATGTTAAAAGACAGCGCGCATATCCAGATGTTTGAAGCGGAATGGAAAAACCGCAAGGCAAGACGGTCGGGCAATCCGGAAGTTACGCCGCTTTATGACATGGACGATGCGATCGGGGTACTGGAGCATTTTATCCCATGTGAATATGATGAACAGATTACCGTAAATGAAGATATCAAAGTACGTTTTACAGACGCGGGGCATCTGCTTGGTTCTTCGAGCGTGGAACTGTGGGCGACAGAAGCAGAGCAGACGCAAAAGCTCGTATTTTCGGGCGATATCGGAACGGGGCATCGTCCGCTGATTCGCAATCCGCAATATATCAAAGAAGCGGATTATGTCATTATGGAGTCTACATACGGCAATAAGCTGCATGTCGCTCCGCCGGACTATGCGGTGACGCTTGCGGAGGTCATTAAAGAAACGTTTATCCGCGGCGGCAATGTCGTGATTCCGGCTTTTTCCGTAGGGCGTACACAGGAATTGCTGTTTTTTATGCGCCGGATCAAATCTGAGCATCTGCTGCCTGGATTTGAGGATTTCGAAGTATATGTAGACAGTCCGCTTTCGGTGGAAGCGACGAATGTGTTCCATAAAAACAATGAAGTCTGCTTTAATGAAGAGGCAAAGGAGCTTCTTGCGGCGGGGATTAATCCGCTGCGGTTTGAAGGGTTAAAGACCTCGGTTACGAGCGAGGAGTCAAAGTCCATTAATTTTATTCAGAAACCGATCGTAATTATATCGGCCTCCGGCATGTGTGAAGCAGGAAGGATCAGGCATCATCTAAAGCACAACCTCTGGCGAAAGGATTCTACGATTATATTTGTAGGCTACCAGGTGCCTGGAACGCTTGGAAATATGCTGTTAAATGGAGCCAGGCAGGTACGTCTGTTTGGAGAGACAGTAGAAGTCAATGCAAAAATATTAAATCTGCCTGGTATCAGCGGACATGCGGACAAAAATCAGCTGACGGATTGGGCGGGTGCGTTTGCGGACAGCGCGCCGAAGTTTTTTATCGTGCATGGCGAAGACACAGTTACAGACGCATTTGCAGCGCATTTGCAGCGTACGTTTGGATATGATGTAAAGGCACCGTACAGCGGAGATACGTTTGACCTTCTTACAGGCGTACAGATCAAAGAGGGCCAGCGGCAGCGTACGTTAAAGCGTGCGAAGTCGTCAAAGGCATCTACCAATGTATTCGCAAGGCTGTTAGCGGCAGGCGAACGGCTGCTTGGGCTTATTCAAAAGCTGGAAGGCAGGCCAAATAAGGAACTGGCAAAATTTGCTGACCAGATCAACGCATTATGCGATAAGTGGAGCAGGTAGTGCAAAACATAAAAAGCACATCTGCAATATGTGTGCAAAAGTAACAGTTCAGGTAGGTCTGCGCATTTTCTGCGCAGACCGTATGAAAATGTAGTGGCTGCAGGCATCCGGCCCATCGCGAAGCGATTTTCAATGGCCGGATGCGTAACAGTTCAAGGGTTATCTGAACTGTTACGTGCAAAGCATGGAAAAAGGAGCATGATATGGACGATCAGAGAAAAGAGGATGATTTGCGGTGGCTGCAGGTGCTGCAGGAAAAAAAAGAGCGCCGGGAGAAAAGGCGTCGGCAGGTGCTGATGCAGAAAATACTGCTGGCCGTATTTGCGGCAGTAATCGTGGCGGCGGCAGTGTGGTTTGTCGTACAGCGGCAGGGCTTGGGTACGCAGCAGGATTCTGTGCGCGAGCCTTCCACTATTGCTCAGCAGGATGATGCAAATTCGGATGATAGTAAAAGCCAGCGCCAGAATGAAAGTCAAAATCAAAATGAAAATCAAAATGACAATCAAACTGGCAGCTTAAATACGCAGACCGATACAGACAATGAGGAAGAAGACCAACCGCAGACAGACGTCTCTGATCCGGAACAGATAAACAGTATCTATCAGTATCAGGAAAATACAAGAACACTTGGCAAGGGGATTTTAAGCAATTACGCTGTATTGGTGGATACGGACCATCATACGATCCTGGCCAGGAAAGGAGAGACGGAGCGTATTGTACCTGCTTCTATGACGAAAGTGCTTACGCTGCTTACCGCGGCGGAACACCTGCAGGAGTCTGATTTTGATAAAAAATTTAAGATAACCGTGGACATTACGGATTTTTGCTATGTCAACGAATGCAGTGTCGCCGGATTTGAAATTGATGAAAAAGTGAAGGTGATCGATTTATTATATGGCACGATCCTTCCCTCCGGGGCGGATGCCGCCATGGGGCTGGCGGAATATGTGGCAGGCTCACAGGAAGCGTTTACGGCTCTTATGAATGATAAGCTTACAGAGCTCGGACTGTCTGAAACGGCGCATGTTACAAACTGTATCGGCATTTATGACGAAGACCATTACTGCACGCTGCTGGATATGGCAGCGATTATGGAAGCGGCGTTTGACAATGAATTGTGCCGCAAAGTGCTGTCTGCCCGTACGTATCAGACATCCAAGAACAAAAAGCATCCGGAAGGCCTTCTGCTGTCCAACTGGTTTTTGCGCAGAATTGAGGACAAGGATACCGGAGGGGAAGTTTTGGGTGCAAAGACAGGCTATGTGACGGAAGCGGGCAATTGTTCGGTCAGCTATGGGACGGATACCAAGGGCAGAAACTATATTTGTGTGACCGCGGACGCGCCGGGAAGCTGGAAATGCATTTATGATCATGTGAAAATATATAAGCGTTTTTCGAAGAGAAAATGACAAACAAATACGAAGTAAAAACTCCCGGCTGTGATACAGACGGGGGTTTTATATTGTGAAAGGAAAAATAAATTTTTATGTCAGCGACAGATAATTCTGCATGCTTTTCAGCGCGGATTTTTCAAGCCTGGATACCTGTGCCTGGGAAATATGGATTTCTTCCGCGACCTCCATCTGTGTTTTCCCTTCGAAAAAACGCAGCTTAATAATATAGTTCTCCCTGTCGTTCAGCCGTTTCATAGCGTCGGACAGAGACAGGGATTCGATCCATTTGGACTCTTTGTTTTTTTTGTCCGAGATCTGGTCCATCACATATAATGTATCGCCGCCGTCAGTATATACAGGTTCATACAGGCTTACAGGCGTCTGGATGGCGTCCAGCGCAAATACGATTTCAGCTTTTGTAAGCCCTGCTTCTTTGGCGATTTCTTCTAATGTAGGCTCCTGGTTCGAGGTACGGGTTAAGACTTCTTTTGCATGAATGGCTTTGTACGCATTGTCGCGCAGAGAGCGGGAGACGCGGATGCTGTTGTTGTCACGCAGGTAACGGCGCACTTCCCCGATGATCATAGGCACTGCATAAGTGGAAAATTTAACGCCCATCGTCGGGTCAAAATTATCAATGGATTTGATCAGACCGATGCAGCCGATTTGGAATAAATCATCCACATTTTCGTGATGATTGGAAAAACGCTTGATCACGCTTAACACAAGGCGCAGATTGCCGTTGATATATTGTTCCCTGGCATCCAGGTCGCCCTGTTTGATTCTTTTAAACAATTCTTCTTTTTCGGATTCTTTTAATACAGGCAGCTTCGCAGTATTCACGCCGCAGATTTCAACTTTATAGACAGCCATAGTTAACCTCCGTAGATTGATAATAAAAGAATGCGCGATATTGTAAAAATTATTCATACATTAAAGAATTAAAACAGATTAGCCGATATACATAGAATAACAGTTATACACGATACGCACAGTACAGGGAGGTCAGCGGCATGGATGAGGTATCCTTAACGTATACGGGCATTATGAAACAGGGAGATAAAAAGGTCGTAAAGGTACGGTTTGCAAGAAACGGCGAAAAGGATTTCGCGGAAGGAGTCATTCCGGGAGGAAAAATCAAAAGGGTTTTCGGAAAAAGAACTTGCTTCCCTGCATTTTTATTTAAAGGCAAATGAAAAACAGCTGTATGAAAAAGCCAAAGAAATTACAGGGCTTAGGGGGTTTTTCCGATAAAAGCAATTTTAAGACACGCTCTAAGGGAACGTCACAGGTTATTTACATACGATTCCTGAAAGTTAAAAAAGTCTTAAGATTTTCAGTAGTTGGAACTTCATAATAAATCCGTTACAATGTAATTGTGATTAATCATAATGCATGTGACGGATTTTTTTATATATTTAAATCAGGCATGCAGACATAGTTGGAGGAAGTTATGTACAAGATTTTGGTTTGTGATGATGAGAAAGATATCGTATCGGCAGTCCGCATTTATTTAAGCAGCGAAGGCTATACGGTATACGAAGCGTACAATGGCAAAGAGGCGTTAGAGGTGATCCGAAAGGAAGAGATCCATCTTGTGCTGATGGACATTATGATGCCGCAGATGGACGGGATTGAGACAATGGTGAAAATACGTGAGCACAGCAATGTGCCCGTTATTCTGCTGACGGCAAAGAGCGAGGATATGGATAAGGTGCTGGGACTTACCGTTGGTGCGGATGATTATGTGACAAAGCCGTTTAACCCGGTCGAGCTTCAGGCAAGGGTAAAGTCCCAGCTGCGCCGGTATATGCAGTTAGGCGGCGGAAAACAGCAGATGGAAAATAAGCTTTGCATCGGCGGCATTGAGTTGGATGACAAATCCAAAGAAGTGACGCTGGACGGAGAACCGGTTGCGTTAACACGGACAGAATATGACATTTTAAAGCTGTTAATGGAACATCCAGGCCAGGTCTTTTCTCCAAATGAAATATATACGCAGGTGTGGAAGGATATTTCTTATGGGACGGAAAATACGGTAGCAGTACATATCCGCCATCTGCGGGAAAAGATTGAATACGATCCCGCACAGCCGCGCTTTTTAAAGGTCGTGTGGGGACGCGGGTATAAAATGGAAGATATGAAGTAAGTTGGAGCAGGAATCAAAGCAGGAGGGATCAGGACATGGAAAAATTAAAATCAAGCCTGGCGGCAAAGCTGATTGCCATAGTATTCGTTATCGTTTCGATGGCGCTGCTGGTCGCGGGATTTGCAGGGATGATGGTGATGGATGCCGCTGGCGGCTACCAGATGAGCAAAGAAGATATGCTGCAGAAAGGATATGAGCAGGCCAGCAGAAACTATTCGGTGGCTGCTATGGCGGATTATCTGGAGCAGTATGACGCAGATGAGAAGATGATGGCCAACTTTAGATACGGGATCATAAAAGCAAATAATTTAGATACAGTGAATTTACAAAATCCGGATAGTTATGTGGTATCCAATTTTGACCGTATTTCGGATGTAAAAAAGGATTTGCAGGTCGAAGAGTTTGATGTGGGTGAAGATACGTACTTTGACATCGGCGGAAACAGCATTTTCGATTCTTATTATTCAAGTCATAGTGCGGAGTATTCGGATATCTCATATGCGATCGAGGGATGGCTGTATGATATTCCTTCCAAGATGTTTTACGTATGGACAGAGGACAAATTGTTTCCGCTTGAGGACGTTGGAAACAGTACCGTGCTGATTTTAGAAGATGGAGCAATATATGATGAACTGCCGCTTCGTAACCTTGACATGCAGACACTGATGTCGATCGAAACGACGCAGAACAAAACGGTGTATTCGTGGAAGGAAGAGGCGCAGATCCTTTTTTATGATGATACGGATATAGATTTAAATGCGATCAGAATTATAGACGGACAAATGGATGTATTGGGAAATTATGGTGAAATACAGAAGCAGTCGCCGGATTATTTTGACGGAAATGCATTTTATATCCGTCATAAAAACAAAACGGATCATTATTATGTAGCGTCTTATGTAAACGAACCGTTAGCGGGCGCGCAGTCTTTTGCAGAAGGGGATTTGTATAGGCAGGTCACGCTTTTGGTTGATTTTGCCTATCGGATGCGTTATGTTGGAATTGTTATCGCCGTTGTGTCTTTGGTTGTCCTTCTTGCGTCCTTCTCATTTTTGATGGCGGCAGCCGGACACCGCAAAGGAGAAAAAGGCATTATTCCGTCGTTTATGGATTATATACCGCTGGATGTATTTACGGCAGTCGTATTTTTTGCAGAGCTGGCAGTGCTGTTTGTGGCTGTTTCTGGTATATCTACAGCGACCGGATGGGAGAGAAATGGTTTTTCAGGTGTTATGTCTTCTGTGGTTATGCTGTTTTGTACAGCTGTTTTAGCAGTGCTTCTGGCCATCGCGTTTTGCATGAGCTTTGCAGTCCGTATCAAACTTGGAAAATGGTGGAGGCATACGCTCATTTATGTAGTCTGCAAAAAATGCATGAAGATTTTAACGAACTGTCTGCGTGCCTGCATCTATGTTGTGCGCAGCCTTTTGCGGAGCATGACGCTGCTATGGAAAGCATGGTTCATACTGGGAGGGCTTTCATTTTTAGAATTTGTCGCATTGAGAATAGCATGGGCCAGCAATGAGATTATGGTATACTGGATGCTGGAAAAAATAATTGTATATCCGGTTATTATCATTGCGCTGATGCAGATGCACCGTCTGCAAAAAGGCGCCAGACAGATCGCGGGCGGCCAGCTGGACTATCAGATTGATACAAGGCATATGTTTTGGGAGATTCGAAAGCATGGAGAGTATTTAAATGATATCGGGCATGGCATCAACAGCGCGGTCAATGAACGAATGAAGAGCGAGCATTTTAAAACAGAGCTGATTACAAATGTATCTCATGATATTAAAACGCCGCTTACTTCGATTATCAATTACGTGGATTTGCTGCAGAAAGAAGAGATTAACAATCCAACGGTACAGGAATATTTAGAGGTGCTGCACAGGCAGTCAGCAAGGCTGAAAAAACTGATCGAAGATCTGATGGAGGCTTCAAAAGCTTCTACCGGCAGTCTGAATGTCGTAATGGAAAAATGCGACGCAGGCGTGATGCTTGTGCAGACGATCGGTGAATTTGAAGAAAAGCTTATGTCCGAACAGATTGAACTGCTGATTAAAAAGCCGGATACAGACGTTTTTATCGAAGCGGACAACAGGCATTTATGGCGCGTATTTGACAACCTGATGAACAATATATGCAAATATGCACAGCCGTCTACAAGGGCATACATCAATCTGGATCAAAGCAGCCAGCAGGTTATGATAACCTTCCGCAACATTTCCAGATATCAGCTGAACATCAGCAGCGAAGAATTGATGGAGAGGTTTGTACGCGGCGACAGTTCCAGAAATACAGAAGGCAGCGGACTTGGCATTTCAATTGCCAAAAGCCTTACAGAGCTGATGAACGGAACCTTTGAACTGACGGTGGACGGAGATTTGTTTAAAGTAATTTTGACTTTCCCATTGTACGGCACAGTGGCAAAACCAAAAGAACATTCAAATCAGAATTTCATAAATGAGAAGGATGCTTTTGAAAAGCCTGGCAAAAAAGACTCCCATATGCTGGACGGCATTACATCCGGAATACAAAACGCAGGCTCTTATGCCGCAGAGCTCGGACATGGGGTAGCGGATAAAACCGGACAGGTGGTTCGGCGGGCCGGCAAATACGTACATCATGTACACAAGGCGATTCAGGAAGTAAGGGCGGAAGAAACAGCACGCACGGATATGGAGTATGAGGCATACAGAGCGGAAAAGAGCCGGCCTGATGCCGATGCCGTACGTCCGATTTATGCAGACAGCGAGGAGGAATCCGTGCACAATAAAGGCACAGAGAATATGTTATAAACATCAGATGTTTTTTAGAAAGGGCAGGTGAATAGGAATAAATAATAAGTTTCTCAGTTCACAGCAGAAAACAGAAAAGCCTGCTGTAAAGGAATCCCTGGATGATATTTTCAAGAATATTGTGGGCGTTTTGTCGGACACGGGCAGACGCTGGAAGAATACAGGGAGGAGAGGATACGTGAAAAATATGAAGATGCTCATTGATACGAACGTGACCTGGATGATGGAGACTGGCAGGCCATAAAGAAAAATACTGTCTATGATTAAGGATCGGGATGCAACAGCTGTTAAAAGCTGATGCATCCTGTTTTGCGTGTTTTCCTTTTAAGAATCGAAATAGGGACTTTCTTTCTTATTATATCTGAATGGTTGCCAACAGTAGCAAAATTTGGGATATGATGATATAATATTACCCAAAATCAATTATTTATGATTTAATCTCTTTTCAGAATTGTGTGTCAGGGATTTTTCCAAGGGAGGGGTTATAGATGATGCAATATAAAAAAATATCCGCGGAGGAACTTACCATGGAACTGTTTCGGCATTTTATCCGGCACCAGACAGTTACCAGATGTTACAGAAAAGAACAGGGGCGGTGGGTAATCAAAGATGAGCCGTTTGTGGATGACTGGAACGAATCAGATTATGAGTTTTTAATTGACTGCCTTAAAAATACGGTTAGGATGGGTGGGTTTGTATATGGGGCTTTTTGCGATGGACAGCTGAAAGGATTTGTTTCCGTGGAATCCGGTTTATTTGGCGGTGCGCATCAGTATCTGGATTTGTCAAGCATTCATGTTTCCGAGGATATGCGCGCAGAAGGGATTGGAGCAAAGCTTTTTCATGCAGCCAAAAAATGGGCGAAAGAAAAGGGCGCAAAAAAGCTATATATATCGGCGCATTCCGCGGTGGAAACGCAGGCATTTTATAAAAAAATGGGCTGTATCGAAGCGCAGCTTTATCATCAAAAGCATGTGGAAAAAGAACCGTTTGACTGCCAGCTGGAGTGTCTTTTATAAAATCTTCTGCCTGTCTGTTATCTATCCGAAAAAAGAAGACGATAATAAAAAAGAAGGCGATAATAAAAAAAGCGTAAATGGAATTTGATAATTGTACAAGGATGTGAGAGTATGAAGATTGGTGAAGCGCAGCAAATATATCGGGATCAGGTGCATGCATATCGCAAACAAAAGACGGTGTTGTCCAAGCAGCTGATGGACGTGCGTACCAGAATGGAGCATATGCCTTTAGATGAAGAAAAAAAGACGGCATATGAATCAGAAGCCGCTACTTTGCAGCTGACATTAGACACATTGGACGAAAAAGAGTCTGAATATCAAAAATATCTGGACCAGCTTGCGGAAAGATACAGCGCCTATTGGAATGCTGAGGTTGCGGACCAGCAGAAAGAAGCAGGAAAAGAATATGCCGAAGAGATGGGGAAAATTATGGAAGTGGCGCGGCGTATTATGAAAGGTGCGGTTGTGCCGGCTTCTGATGAAAAAAAGCTGATGGAATTCAGCATGGATATGTACCAGATGGCAAAAAATATCGGTGCTATGGTGAGGCAGGAGAAAAAGGAAAAATACGATTCCCTCTGGGATGAAGAGAAAAAGGAAGAGTGCCAGGATCCAAGAGAAGCAGCGCAGCAGGCAGATGCAGGGCCAGGCGCGCCGGAGATTGTGGACGTATCGGATACGATTGCAGCGGCAGGGCTGACAGAGACAGAATAAGATAGCAGCCCGTCAGCAGGAAAGGGAGCGGTTATGAAAGAATATTTGCGTAGGATCGGACTGCGCCGCATCGTTGGGATGATAGCTGGAAATATCATATTAGGCATTGGGATCGCCATCTTTCGTGCGTCTTTGCTTGGCAACGATCCGTTTAGCGCAATGATGATGGCAGGGGCGGAACGGACGGGCATCGCATATAGTTTGTTTGTGCCGATGGTAAACACTCTGTTTTTTATCGCAGAAATCTGCTGGGGACGGCATTTTATAGGAATTGGCACCTTTGTAAACTGGTTTTTGCTGGGGAAAATAGCTGAAATATTTATTGTCCGGCTAGAAGTGTTTGAAATTGCACAGCGGGGGATGCCCATTCGCCTGCTGACAGTTGCCGTGGGCGTACTTGTCGTAAGTCTTGGCGTTTCTTTTTATCAGACGGCGGATCTTGGAATCGCGCCGTATGACAGCATTTCGATCATGATGAGTGAGCATTGTCCGCTGCCGTATTTTTGGTGCAGGCTCATTACAGATGTGGTATGCACGGCAGTTTGTTTTGCGCTGGGCGGCATCGTGAATGTCGGCACAGCGATATGCGCCTTTGGACTTGGGCCGTTTGTGCATTTTTTTGACAGACATGTATCGCGCAGAATGCTTGGAATATATAAAAACACCCAGATACAATCTTGAAAAAATATGCCGGACTATGCTATAATATTTTTATGGGAAAAGGAATGAAAAATCTGGAAAGGCAGGTTTTAGTATTAATATATTCAGGGGGTGTTGGTATGCCGGCAGTATATGGGATTGACCTAATCGCAAAAAGAGACAAAAAAATTAAAATGGACCGCAGCATCATCAAAGGCTGGAATGTGCATTATCAGACGCTGGAAGAAGTCGAAGAAGCGTCGCGTGTCAAAAAAGAGAAGGAAGAAGAAGAGGAACGCAAAATAAAGCGGCAGAAAGAAAGGATGCATGCAGAAGAAAGGCTGCATACAGAAGATGAAAATCTTTATACTGAAGATGACGAAGAGCATCTGAAAGAAGCCTATAATGAGAAAACGGGCGCTTATTCCGGAAATTATGGAAGGAAGCCAGTACGTGATGAAGGACAAAAACAGCAGATTCATGCGATTTTGAATGAAAAGCCGGAACCTTTTGAGTATGCCATGTCAACATTGGCAGCACAGGAAAATGAAACAGAATAATGGCAGAAAGCAGGAAAAACATGAAAAATTTAATGGAACAGATGAACGAAGAAGTCATGCGTGCGTTTACCGCATGCGGATATGATGAAAAATACGCGCGCGTGACAGTGTCGAACCGGCCGGATTTGTGTGAATTTCAGTGTAATGGCGCATTGGCGGCAGCGAAAGAGTATAAAAAAGCGCCAATGGCGATCGCGGAGGAAACAGCAAAGAAATTAGAAAACAGCCCGGTGTTTGCCGCAGCTTTGGCAGTAAAGCCGGGATTTTTAAATCTGAAAGTGCAGGAAAGCTGTCTGGCGGAGTATTTATGCCAGATGGCGGAGGCTGAGGATTATGGAAATGAAAAGACAAAACATCCAAAGACCATCATGATTGACTATGGCGGGCCCAATATCGCAAAACCGCTGCATGTGGGACATCTGCGTTCCGCGATTATCGGAGAAAGCATCAAACGCATGGGCAGGTATGCCGGACATCATATGATCGGTGATGTGCATATGGGTGACTGGGGCCTGCAGATGGGGCTTATTATTACAGAGCTTAAAGAGCGTAAGCCAGAGCTTTCTTATTTTGATGACAGCTTCGAAGGGGAATATCCAAACGAAGCGCCGTTTACGATCTCAGAGCTGGAAGAAATCTATCCGACGGCAAGCGGCAAGTCGAAGGAAGACGAGGATTATAAAGAACGTGCAATGCAGGCGACTTATGAACTGCAGCACGGAAGACGCGGATATGCCGCGTTATTAAATCATATTTTAAATGTTTCGGTTACAGATTTGAAAAAAAACTATGAAAATTTGAACGTGTCGTTTGAGCTTTGGAAAGGAGAATCCGACGCGCAGCCTTTTATCCCGGCAATGGTGCAGAAGATGAAAGACGACGGATTTGCCTATATATCCGAAGGCGCGTTGGTTGTGGACGTGAAAGAAGAGACAGACACAAAAGAAGTGCCGCCTTGTATGATCTTAAAGTCAGATGGAGCGTCGCTTTATAATACGACAGATCTCGCTACGATTGTAGAACGCATGGAAAACTGGCATCCGCAGGAAATTATTTATGTGGTGGATAAAAGGCAGGAGCTTTATTTTACGCAGGTATTTCGCTGCGCGCGTAAGACGGGGCTTGTAGATGCGGATACGAAGCTGACGTTTTTAGGCTTTGGAACGATGAATGGGAAAAACGGCAAGCCGTTTAAAACGAGAGAAGGCGGTGTGATGCGTTTGTCCGCGCTGCTTTCAGATATCAATGAGCAGATGTATTTAAAAATTTCTGAAAATCAGACGATGAGTGAAGAAGAAGCGAGGGAAACAGCAAAAGTAGTTGCGCTTTCCGCGGTGAAATACGGAGATCTGTCCAATCAGGCATCCAAAGATTATATTTTTGACATGGAGAGGTTTACTTCTTTTGAAGGAAATACAGGCCCTTATTTGCTATATACAATTGTGAGAATTAAATCCATATTAAAAAAATATGAACAGACTGGAAAAAGCGCGGAAGGAAAGAAAATACTTGCGGCAGATTCTGAAAGCGCAAAAGCGCTGATGCTGGAGGTAAGCAGATTCCACGGTATGATCGCGGCAGCCTTTGAGGAGCTGGCGCCGCATAAAGTCTGCGCTTATTTATATGATCTTGCAAATGCGTTTAATCATTTTTACCATGAAACCAAAATTTTGGCTCAGGAGGATGCGGACGTCCAGGCAAGCTATATCAACCTTTTGCAGCTGTGTAAAGGGATTATGGAAACCTGCATTGAGGTACTCGGATTTTCAGCGCCGGAACGGATGTAGCATAAAAACAGGAACAGCTTTTTTAGAAGCTGCTCCTGTTTTTTGATTTGCAACGCTGTACCAGTATATAGATATGATTTTAAAATACGATTTAATATCCAAGCTCTTCGCCGACTAACAAAACTTTGATGCGGCCGACGATTCCGCTGCGTCTTGTAATTACGGTCTGGCTGCAGATACAGTCGTCCCCGAGGCAGTCGGCACAAGTCCCGGTATTTGCACAAGGCGTCTGCTTGTTCAGGCGAATGCAGTTTGGCGGGGATGCGACCGTTTTGATGCGCCGCACGGCGTCTTCTACGGTAGACACTACTTTATTCATGCCGGCGATGACAATGACCTGATCCGGCCCGTAGATCAGAGCGGCAACCCGGTTCCCGTTGCCGTCGACGTTAACCAGCTGTCCATCTGATGTAATTGCGTTTGTACTTAAAAAATAAGTATCTGCGCTGAAAGAATCACGATATGCCTGCTTGATCTCTTCCGGTGTTTTCGCCAGGCTGCGGTCGATCAGATGGATATCGGTCCTGTTTTTTAAAGCGTCCATAACGCCTGTTTCAAAAAGCGTCATGGAACCGCCAAAAGAGACAGTCGTATGCGCGGCGGTAAGCGACATCGCCGTATTTACGGCGTCTGCGCTGGAAGGGCAGTAATAACCTTTCATGCGGCGTTTTTCCAGATGCCGGATGATCGTCTCTGCCTGTGTTTTATAAAAGATCTGTTTTGGATTCATGGCGTCCTCCCGAAAATAATATGTAAAATAAATTTTTTAGAATGGCATCATAAGCCTATACATTTTGCCCGTATTATATTATAATAGCCTTATAAAGTCAAGTGATGGTATATCCATGTATATCAAAAGGAAAGAGGAGGCAGAACAATGAGTTTTTTAAAAGGGAAAACCGCGATTATTACAGGTGCGGGACGTGCCGTTTTAAGTGACGGCAGATGTGGCTCTATCGGCTATGGAATCGCAACCGCATATGCGAAAGAAGGGGCAAATCTGGTCATTACCGGAAGAAATGTAAAGAAACTGGAAGATGCCAAAGAAGAATTGGAGCGTCTGTACGGGATATCCGTGTTGACGGTGCAGGCGGATGTCAATGCAAAAGCAGACAATGAGACGGTTGTTGCGGGTGTGGTTTCAAAGACCATGGATACCTTTGGCAGAATTGACGTATTAATCAATAATGCACAGGCTTCCGCATCAGGCGTTCCGCTTGCGGAGCATACGACAGAGCAGTTTGACCTGGCTCTTTATTCGGGGCTGTACGCCGCGTTTTACTATATGAAAGCATGCTATCCGCATTTGAAGCAGACGAAAGGAACCGTCATTAATTTCGCATCCGGCGCCGGCTTATTTGGCAATTTCGGGCAGTGTGCCTATGCGGCGGCCAAAGAAGGAATCCGCGGCCTGACACGTGTTGCGGCTACGGAGTGGGCAAAGGACGGGATCAATGTCAACATTATCTGCCCGCTGGCATGGACGGCACAGCTGGAACAGTTTGAAAAGGCTTATCCGCAGGCGTTTAAGGAAAATGTAAAAATGCCGCCGGCTGGCCATTACGGAGATTCCGAGCTGGAAATCGGACGCGTCTGCGTACAGCTTGCATCGGAAGACTTTAAGTACCTGACGGGTGAGACGCTGACACTGGAAGGCGGCATGGGGCTGCGTCCGTAAATCGCTTGCGGACACAAGCTGACAGTGGAAATAGTTTGGAAATTATAAGCTGGTCATAGCATTGGCTTACCGTTTTTTAGGGAGGATGATTGCATGAATGGAGTAAATTTATATGGTGCTTATGATAACTATTATCAGAGTACGGAAATGAACAAGTATGA
Organism: uncultured Eubacterium sp.; assembly: GCA_948468465.1. The sequence continues at coordinate 26,674 of CAOKJJ010000042.1, forward strand.
GGATACGAAAAAAGTGGCTGCAAAAAGGACGAACAATACGCAAAACAGTGTCAGACAGCCCGAATTATCGGACAAAGCGCAGGATTTGTTAAAGCGGCTGCAAAAGACATATGCCAACATGGACTTTATGGTTGCAAAAAAAGGGGATCGTGCAGGGGAGATTTTATCCCGCGGCACGAAGGAATTCTCCGTATTGTTTTCCGCAGACGAGCTGGAAAAGATGGCTTCGGATGAAAAATACGAAAAAGAGTATATGGACAGGGTACAGGGAGCAGTCCGCATGTCGGAGCAGATTAATAAACAGTTTGGATTCGGGCCGGCTTCGGAAAAGGGAAATGTTACAAAGATCGGTATCGCGTTTGGCGGCGACGGTTCCGCTTCTTTCTTTGCAAGCCTGGAGAAGATGAGTGAGAAGCAGAACCTAAGAATTGAGAAGCAGCTTTCAAAAAGAACGCAGGTATCCGCGTCTTCCATGGATGAGCTGATTCAGAAAATGAACCAGGTGGACTGGTCGAAGATCCGGGAAAAGGATTATGCGAACCAGGGATATGGACTGGATTACAGCATTTAAAAAAATATCCGTTTAGAAAATGACTGGTTCACACCTGCGGTGCCCACGGTAACAGCATCCGGCATAGGGGAAGTTTGCCTGCGGCAGGACTTGCAAAAAGAGGGGGATTACAATGAAAAAGAGACGATTAGGCACATTGTTATGTACGGCTGGGCTTGCAGCGATGCTGTTTGGATGTTCCTTCAGCAAACAGACAGGGAATCATTCTGTAAATCCGCCGGACAGTACACCTGATGATTCTGATCTGGATTCTGATTTGAATTCTGATGAGAACGAAGGTCAGCAGACCAATACAGATGACACATCTTTGCCGGATAAAGAAGGCGGCAAAAAGATAGCGATTTCCATGCCGTCAGAATCCGTAAAACGCTGGCAAGATGATTCACAGATTCTGAAAAAGGAACTGGAAGCAAAAGGCTATGAGGTGGACATTCAGTTTGCCGAAGATCAGCCGCAGCAGCAGGCAGCGCAGATCAAGGAATTTGTGAAACAGCAGGCGGACTGCATGATTGTCGTACCGATAGATTCGAAAGAGCTTACAGAAGCGGCGGAAGAAGCGAAAAAGGCTGAAATCCCGATCATTTCTTATGACCGTCTGCTTATGGATACCGATGCTGTGTATTATTATGTGGCGTTTGATCAAAAAGGCGCAGGTACTTTGATCGGACAGGCGATCGCTCAAAAAGCGGGACTGGACGATCTGGCGGATGGGGAATATAAGACGATAGAATTTTTTATGGGATGTCCGGACGATGATACTTCGAAACGCGTTTATGAAGGGCTGATGGAAGTGATGCAGCCGTATTTGGACGATGGCAGGCTTGTATGCAAGAGCGGCAGGACGTCTTTTGAAAATACATGCATTGCTGACTGGTCACAGGAAACGGCAAAAGAGTGGTGCAAGAACTATCTGGCGGGCTATTATACAGACGAAGAGCTGGATATCTGCGCATCGGCTGCTGACAGTCTTGCGTATGGATGCATCGAAGCGTTGCAGGAAGCCGGGTATATTGCGGACAACTGGCCGGTAGTTTCCGGCCAGGATTGTGAACCTCTGGCGTGCAAAAATATTTCAGACGGTATACAGACATTTTCTGTTTATAAAGATACGAGCCTGCTTGCGCAGAAATGCGCGGTGATGATTGACTCGGTGTTAGAACAGACCGAACCTGAAATTAATGATGTGGAACAATATCATAACAATATCCTGCAGGTTCCGTCATATTTGTGTTCCCCGTCAATCGTAGATCAGGACAATCTGAAAGAAACACTTATTGACAGCGGTTATTACACACAGGAACAGATTGATAGTGCGCAATAAACTGTTTCTTCGCATTGGAAGCGTTTGGCTGTGATTTGTATACAAATCCAACCGAACGCTTTTTTACCGGAACGGGCAGAGGAATCTCAATAAAGGAACCGTCTGCCAGCTCTTGTTCTACAAACTGACGGATAACGCAGGCAACGCCAAGATTAATTTTTGCAAATTCAATTAAAAGGTCCATCGAAGAAGCTTCGATGCATTCCTGTACCGGAATCTGGTTTTTCTGCAGATATTCGTCGATATATTGCCTGGAAATGTTATTTTTATCCAGCATCATAAATGAACTGTTCTGCAGTATTTGGCTTTTAGCAATGCCGCGCTGCTGCAGACGATGCAGATATTGTTCACCAGCTACAAAGATGTCTTCAATCTGCGTTAATGCGTCAAACACGAGCGCATGCGGCAGCGTGTAGCTGCCCATTCCAATCAGGCCGATATCCAGCTGATCTTCCTGCAGCAGACGCAGTGTTTCACTTGTAGACTGGCATGCGACGGAAATATTAATGTGCGGATATTTTTGCGTAAAACCTTTCAGATAAGTAAGCAGGACATATTTGCACAGTGTGGCGCTGGCCCCGATTTTCAAATGTCCGACGCCCAGTCCCGCGACACGCCGGATTTTCTCTTCACCGAGGGAAAGCGTATGGATGGCTGCTGTTACGTGTTCGTACAGCAGCTTTCCTTCTTCAGTCAGTGAAACGCCGCGCGAGCTGCGAAAGAACAGCTGGCAGCCAAGGTTTTGCTCCAGTTTTTGAATGGATTTGCTGACGGCGGGCTGGCTGATATACAGCTTTTCCGCAGCCTTGGAAATATTTTTGCATTGTGCAACCGTATGAAAAATGTGGTAGGAAGACAGATTTTGTTCCATAAATGCCTCTTTTCTATAAGTTATAGTTATGGTAACCATATTTATTATATATTAGCATTATATCAGATTTTGTGCTACACTTTGTTTATCAAATGAAAAAAAGGAGGAATGAACATGGGTATGACAATGACCCAAAAAATACTGGCTGCGCATGCCGGATTGGAAACGGTTACGGCCGGACAGCTCATTGAGGCGGATTTGGACCTTGTATTAGGAAATGACATTACATCACCGGTTGCGATTCATGAGATTGAAAAAATGAATGTGGACGGTGTTTTCCACAAAGATAAAATTGCGCTTGTTATGGATCACTTTGTGCCGAACAAAGACATTAAATCTGCGCAGCACTGCAAATGCGTCAGAGAATTTGCCTGCAAGCATGAAATAACGAATTATTTTGACGTAGGGCAGATGGGGATTGAACATGCGCTGCTGCCGGAAAAAGGCCTGACGGTTGCCGGAGACGTAATTATCGGCGCGGATTCCCATACCTGTACGTACGGCGCGTTAGGCGCGTTTTCCACTGGCGTAGGCAGTACCGATATGGCCGCGGGCATGGCAACAGGAAAGGCATGGTTTAAAGTGCCGTCCGCAATCAAGGTCGTCGTAACCGGAAAACCGGGCAAATATGTCAGCGGAAAAGATCTGATCCTGCATCTGATCGGGATGATCGGCGTGGACGGCGCATTGTATCAGTCGTTAGAGTTTACGGGAGACGGCATCGCAAATCTTACGATGGATGACCGCTTTACGATCGCAAATATGGCAATCGAGGCAGGCGCGAAAAACGGAATATTCCCGGTCGATGAACTGGCACAGGCTTATATGAAGGAACATTCCAATCGTCCATACCACATCTATGAGGCAGACGCAGATGCCGTATATGAACGCGAAATAGTGATCGACCTTAGTACCTTAAAATCCACGGTTGCGTTCCCGCATCTTCCGGAAAATACAAAAACGATTGATGAAGTGGGAGATATTCCAATTCATCAGGTAGTGATCGGATCCTGTACCAACGGACGTCTGGACGACCTGCGCTGCGCGGCAGAGATTTTAAAAGGGAAAAAGGTAGCGAACGGCGTGCGCACGATCATCATTCCAGCAACGCAGCAGATTTATCTGGATGCGATGGAAGAGGGCTTGCTGAAAATCTTTATCGAAGCCGGAGCGATTGTAAGCACACCTACCTGCGGGCCATGTCTGGGCGGCTATATGGGAATCCTTGCAGAGGGTGAACGATGCGTATCCACGACAAACCGGAATTTTGTCGGCCGCATGGGGCACGTAGAGTCTGAAATCTATCTTGCAAGCCCGGCAGTTGCGGCAGCAAGCGCTGTTGCAGGCAAAATATCAGGACCAAAGGAGTAGGAGGGAAAAGTAATGAAAGCAAACGGCCATGTATTTAAATATGGTGACAATGTAGATACAGACGTAATCATTCCAGCCAGATATCTGAATTCATCTGACCCAAAAGAACTTGCGCAGCATTGTATGGAAGACATTGACACAGAATTTGTCAAAAAAGTGCAGGACGGAGATATTATTGTAGCTGATAAAAACTTTGGCTGCGGCTCTTCCAGAGAACATGCACCTTTGGCAATCAAAGCATCTGGCGTCAGCTGCGTCATCGCGGAGACCTTTGCACGCATTTTTTACCGAAACGCGATTAATATCGGCCTTCCGATTATCGAATGTCCGCAGGCATCCAAAGGCATTTCGGCCGGGGATGAGGTAGAAGTAGACTTCGACAGCGGCATGATCTATAATAAAACAAAGGGCACGCAGTTTCAGGGACAGGCATTTCCGCCGTTTATGCAAAAGATTATCGCGGCAGAAGGATTGGTGAATTATATTAACCAAAAGAATGAATCATGAAGTTGAACACCCGCGAAACAGTTCCTTAGCCACATAAAAAACGCAGGCCGGGAATCTCAAAAAAGAGGTTCCCGGCCTGCGTTTCTCTCATTTCTTTCCATATGTTTCAAATATTTTTTATACTTCTCAGAAATTACTACTTCTGTATAAGCCTGAGCATATGCCTTGGCGGATAGTTCCGTAATAAAATTTGTTGGGAAATTTTTCGTAATGCCATGCTGATGCGCCAGGTCAGCGGCCTTGTTATAAGCAATCGCGGCTTCATGCAGCGTGTCATAGGAACCAATCCGGTAATCCCCGCGGATATGAATATATGTATCATAGGAAATAATACCGTTTTGATTTGACTGGCGTACCCCATGAAACGGGTTGATATTAATGATGTTTTCATAGCGCAGGTCATAAGAATCCTGATTCGCAAACAGGTAATCTCTGCCAGCTACCGCAAAATTACGTATCCCATACCGTGAAAGCACCGTTACCTGCATGCCATAGTCATTGACATATAAATGTCCGCCGCGTTTTAGCAGTTTATGGCTGGAAAAATAAAAAAGATCATCAATATCAAACTTATAAATCTCATCCGGCGTCAGATAATAGCAAAAGTACGAGCGGAACATATAAATCGGATTTTTGATATAAATATTGTTATCTCTAAAATTCAACAGAGTAACAATCTTTTCATGCTTTAAAATATAATCACTAAACGATACCTGATCTATCGTAACCGTTTTATCCGAAAGCAACTGGCCAGCTTCCAGATAAGCCTGATGTGCCTGCGCTTCAGAATCAAAACTGCCAAGACTTATATGCTTGCCCTGATACGTAATGTTGGAACGATAATAAATACTTCCATTTTTTTTCGAAGCTTGAAAAACCCCTGTTAACATAATATCTCCTTATGTAAACTACAGCGCAATTGCGGACTGCAGTATGAAAAATTCACATCTTAGGTACTTAAAAACAATTTCTTGCTTGTGTTGCGTTTTTTTTTGTGGCTGTCCGGACGCTGGATGAGGGGCGGGGCCTGGATTTCGGCTCC
>CAOKJJ010000043.1 GCA_948468465.1 uncultured Eubacterium sp.
CCTCTGAAAGGATATAGTATCCGAACAAAAACAGCAGCATAAACTGCCCTAAGCTCTTCCCGCCTACATTCAGGACATACAGGCAAAGCCATTCTGGTATAAACAGCAAAATAATCAAAAAATAGGAAAGGCTGTCAGCTCTGAATCTCGGCAAACATTTCTTCTGCAAGCGAACGATTACCAGCGCCGTCAAAGAAATAACAAACAAATAAAGCAAAAACCAAAGATGTGCAGGAGTAAAACCTCCATGATATCCCGTCAAATCGGTTTTCTTTGTAAAAAACAATGCATACTGCTGCAGGTAAGTGCCTGTATACCCATTAAAAAATACTTCCGCAGTATAGGTCATAACAGGAACAAGTACAAGCAGTCCAAAGCAAAATGGAATGAGTAATTTTTTTATTCGCTCCACAACAAATTGTCTGTCTGTCCTTTTTAAAAGAGAATATTTGCAGCTCATACCTGCAATCGCAAACAAAAAGGACATATACCATGGATACACAGCAGTTGAAAACACATAAAGAGCCATGCTTGTGTGTGACCATATGTAAAACCCACTGTACTCGCCTCCACTCCAAATCTGTGCCGCATGAAATGGAAAAAGCAGCAGGATTGCTATCCATCTTAAATTATCTATATAATATTTTCTCTCCATTTGCATACCTTCCTTGCTGTAATCGAATACTCTTTATTCCTCATTTTCGTCAAGCAGTTTCTTCAAATCTTCAATGTCCGGCAGCGCTTTCCGCAATTTCTCAGACATATCCTTTGATGTTTTATAGGTAGCTACCCCCATCGGTTTGGCATAGTCCTGAATCACGTAATCCACAAAAGACTTGTTCATATCTTTGCAAAGAATAATCCCTACAGCAGGATTTTCATGCGGCTTGCGTTCAAATCCGTCAAGCACACTTAAATAGCCTTGCAGCTGCCCCAAATAGGATGTTTTGAACTTTCCTCTTTTTAATTCCACAGCAACAAGACAGTTCAGTTCCCGATTGAAGAATAAAAGGTCGATATACTGATCCTCTCCAAAAGCATCCAGGTGATACTGGTTGCGAATAAATGCAAAGTCTTTTCCGAAAGTCAGAATGAAATTCTTTACATTATGAATAATAGCATTTTCCACGACCTTTTCATCAATATCGGCTTTTTCCCTGACATCCAACTCTTCCACATTGATATAGTCAAGCAAATATTCATCTTTGAATGATCCTATGGCTTTCAGTGCTTGCTGCCCTACGGGAAGGGTTCGCACAAAATTGTTCGGCAAATTTCCCTGATGATGGTAATCATCTGCGGTGAGACTGCTTTTCAATGCCTCCACAGTGAAATGCTCATCGGCACACCGCCTGATATAAAAAAGACGTTCTTCCAAATTTTTTATTTTTCCAAGAATTACTCTGTGGTGAGTAAAACCTATATGTAGAAATGCGTCCATCGGAAAATCTTTGTAGTTTGGAACTTGCAAGTTCCAAACTACCTTAATTGCAATTTTTTCTGTTTTGGAATTTGCAAATGCCAAATTTTCGGTTCCATTTTCTGCAATCTTTTCGAGTTGTCCAATAGCATCCAGCATTTTCCATTCTTCATAAAATGTCCGCATATACCGAAGGTTTCGAGATGTAAATCCTCGAAGTCCGGGTAACTCTTTATCCAATTGTCCACTGATGGCATCAATCGCACCTTTACCCCAGAATCCATTACGGGAATTTAAGGATATGTACTTGCCGATGCCGTAATAGAGCATCAACTGTTTCTCATTCACAGTTCTTGCAGCATCATATTGACTTTGCAATATCGCTGTCTTTATTGCCTTGACAGCTTCGTCATAATTTTGTTTATCACTCATGTTTTATCCTCCCTTTGAAGTAAAAAGATAACTTATTATAACCTTTTCCAAACTATTTGTCACTACTTCCGCACAGCAAACAAGGCCTGCACCACCCCAACCCGTGAAAAGTAACGTTGATTTTTCTATTGCATTTCATTAAAATATTTATGACAAGCAAATAAAACCAGCAAATAAAAAAAGGATGATGCAATTGAAAAAGATTATTGTAGTAGAAGATGACAAAGCGCTCTGCAGCGGCATATGTATTGCCTTAAAATCAGATGAAGCTGTCTTTCTGCCCTGCCATACCCTGCTGGAAGCTGAACATCTGCTGCGGCAGAATGCCTGTGATCTTATGATTTTGGACATTAACCTGCCGGATGGAAACGGCGTGGAGTTTCTAAAGAAAATCCGCAGGGACTGCTCCATGCCGGTCATTCTTCTGACAGCCAATGATATGGAAACTGACATTGTCGCAGGACTGGAATCGGGAGCGGATGACTATGTGACCAAGCCTTTCAGTCTTGCAGTGCTGCGGGCCAGAGTCCGCACACAGCTGCGCAGGCAGAAGATGCACGAGCAGCAAAAGCAGCAGAATATAAAAACCTATCATCTGAATGACTTTATGTTTAATTTTGATGAAATGACATTTTACAAAGGAAAGACAGAGCTTTACTTAAGCAAAACAGAGCAAAAGCTGCTGAAAATTCTCGTATTAAACAAAGGGATGACATTGGAACGGGGAAGACTTGTCGATTACATCTGGACAGACGGCGCAGAATATGTCGATGAAAATGCCCTGTCAGTGACAGTAAGGCGGCTGCGCGGCAAGCTGGAGGATCATCCGTCCAATCCGCGTTATATAAAGACCGTCTATGGAGTTGGTTATGTCTGGGCAGGTACAGAATAAATAACAGCCGCAAATCTTTCAAATCTGTTAGATTTCGATGGATGCTGGAAAGAATACAGAAAGATTTCTATGTTAAAGTGTCTTTAGATTCAGACAGGAGGACATAAAAATGACTGTATTAGAGACGAAAAATCTAAAAAAAGTATATGGCACAGGCGAAACTGCCGTGTACGCGCTGCGTAATGTGAATTTCACGGTAGAAAGAGGGGAATTTGTAGCCATCGTAGGCACCTCCGGCAGCGGCAAATCTACACTGCTGCATATGCTGGGAGGGCTGGACCGGCCAACTTCCGGAGAAGTGTTTGTAGACGGCAAATCTATTTTTTCCTTAAAGGATGAAGAACTGACCATTTTTCGCCGCAGGAAAATCGGTTTTGTATTTCAAAGCTATAATCTGGTTCCGGTACTGAATGTCTACGATAATATCGTGCTTCCGATCCAGCTGGACGGAAATGAACCAAATGAAAAATATATCAGCCTAATGATCCGCGCGCTTGGCCTGGAAAGCAAGCTGGACAGCCTGCCAAATCAGCTTTCCGGCGGACAGCAGCAAAGAGTGGCGATTGCGCGTGCGCTTGCCACAAGGCCGGCTATCATCCTTGCCGACGAGCCAACCGGAAATCTGGACAGCCGTACGAGCCAGGACGTGATGGGGCTTTTAAAAATGACCAGCCAGAAGCTGAAACAGACGATGGTCGTAATTACGCATAATGAGGAAATCGCGCAGCTTGCTGACCGTATGATCCATATTGAAGATGGAAATATCCTGGGAGGTGAGCAGTCATGATCCGGGTGAAAAATCAAAAAGCAGTCGCAAAACTGTCGAAAAAAAGTTTTCAGGCAAACCGTGTGCTCAATACTGTGGCTGTATTTGCGATTGCGCTTACGACGATGCTGTTTATGGCGCTTTTTACGATCTTTGGTACTATGGTGCATACTTTTCAGCAGGAAACATTTCGTCAGGTCGGCAGCTGCGGGCACGGAGCGCTCAAAGACCTGACACTGGAGCAAAAAGAGCTGTTTGAAAAAGATCCGCTGATTCAGGAAGCTGGCGGAAGGCTGATGCTGGGCCTGGCAAGCGGGGAAAATTTCCGCAAAATACATGCGGAGCTGTCCTATATGGAGCCTGCCTATGTCAAAATGACTTTTTGCGAACCGAGCGAAGGAAGGCTGCCAAAAGAAGGCACGAAGGAGATTGCCTGCGATACAAGAATTTTAAAGTATCTGGACGTCAGCCCAAAGCCTGGAGCTGAGATTACCATTTCTTATAAGCTGGACAATCCGGAAAACACCGAACTTACGGATACGTTTCTTTTAAGCGGCTGGTGGGAATATGACCCGGCGACCTCGGCAAGCATGGCGATTCTGCCAAAGTCTTATGTAGAGGACGTCATCAGCCGGCATCTAAATACAGAACAAGATGCTGCGGGTACTACAGGCGCCTGGACTTTAGAGCTTATGTTCAAAAGCAGCATGCATATTGAAACGGATCTGGAACAGGTTCTTGAGCATCAGGGATACCAGTCCTATGACGCGACAGCGGACAAATATATCCCGGTTGGCGTAAATTGGGCCTATGCGGGAGCACAGCTGGCGGCGAACGCAGACTTTACATCAGTCGTTGATGCTGCCATGATGCTGCTTTTGATTGTGATTACCGGATATTTGATTATCTATAATATATTCCAGATCTCAGTCAGCGGAGATATTCGTTTTTATGGCTTATTAAAGACCATCGGGACGACAGGAAAGCAGATTCGGCATATGATCCGCAGACAGGCGCTTGTTTTGTCTTTGATTGGAATTCCGATCGGGCTGGCAGCCGGATGTGCGGCAGGCATAGCGCTGGCGCCAATCATTTTGTCTACGTACAGCGTAAAAGGGACTGATTTTATCATGAGCCCGTGGTTTTTTGCCGCCGCCGCGGTATTTGCACTTGCAACGGTATTGTTTTCCTGCGCAAAACCGGGCCGGATTGCCGCTAAAGTATCCCCCGTCGAAGCCGTCCGTTATACCGATGCCGCAGGCGGCAGGCGCCGGAAAAAAAGAAGCACGAAAGGAAAAGCCATCCCTATGGCGTTTGCAAATCTTGGCAGGAATAAGAAGAAAACAATACTTGTTGTACTGTCCATGACACTGGCGGTTGTATTGATGCAGCTGACCTATACGCTGGCTATTGGCTTTGACATGGATAAATATTTAAGGCCATGGGTCGTTTCGGATTTTATTTTGGGTGATGCCTCTTATTTTCAAAGCAATATTGATTATTCCATCCCGCTGCCATCCGTGTCAGAGGAAGATATTCAAAAAATAGATCAAAGCGGAAAGGTCACGGAAAGCGGACGCATTTATGGACATCAGTTAAATATTTACTCCTATGTGACGAAGGAGGCCTATCGGGATTTCTTCAGTTTATGGATGCCGGAACAAGAGATCCATGAGGCGATGGAAATGCTGGAAAAAGACGACGCCGGAAACGTAAATACGGACATCAAGCTGTATGGCATGGAAGACTATCCGCTGAGCCAGCTGAACGTCACAGACGGCGACCTGGCTGATTTATATGATCCGAATAAACGCGCTATCGCGGCGGTTTACCTTGCGGATGATTATGATAAGCCAATGGAGAAAACCAATTGGTCAAAAGTCGGGGATCAGGTGACTGTCCATTATGTGTATGAGTGGAATTATGTTGACGACGCAACAGGAAAAAAGCTTTCCAAAGAGGAAGCCAGAAATTCAGGACGCCCGTATACCGCAACGGAAAAAGAAGCTGCGGATATCACTTACGAAGTAGTGGCCTGCGTAACGATTAAAAATGCAATGACTTACCGCTATGCCGGCTCACCGGAATATGTCTTAAATGCACAGACCTTCCAAAAAGACAGCCGCACCCACGACGTGATGACCTATCTGTTTAACACAGCGCCGGAAGATTACGCGTTTATGGAAGACTTCCTGTATCAGTATACAAATGAAGAAAATCTGAACTTAGACTACGAGTCCAAGCAAACCTATGTGGAACAGTTTGAGGAATACCGCAGCATGTATCTGGTAGTTGGCAGCACACTGAGTTTTGTCGTGGGCCTGGTCGGTATTTTGAATTTCTTTAACGCGGTGCTGACTTCCATACACGTCAGGAGACGGGAGTTTGCCATGCTCCAGTCCATCGGCATGACGGGCCGGCAGCTAAAGAAAATGTTAGTTTTTGAAGGGTTGATCTATGGTGCAGCTGCAGTGGCGGTATCTTTGCTGCTAAGCATTTTGCTGGCGCCAATCATTGAACCTGCCGTCGCAAGCATGTTTTGGTACTTTACGTATCGTTTTACGGCGCTTCCGATACTGATAGTAATTCCGATCTTCGCGGCATTTGGAGCGCTGCTGCCGTTATTCTGCTATCGGAGTGTGGCAAAGCAGACAATTGTGGAGAGGCTGCGGGAAAGCGAACAATAACTGAATATTACGATTCACGGCCAATGCCATCAACGTAAATAGGATTCCTTACTTGAAATAAATACTACATTGTGATAAAGTAAATGACAGAATAGTTTCAGAAAGGATCCTTCCATGTATATTCATATCAACCGGCAAATATTATTTTATGAAAAAACAGGCGAAGGCCCGCCGTTTCTGCTGCTGCATGGAAACGGCGAGGATCATACGATTTTCGATGTCCTTACGCCTCTCCTTTCACAGACACATACCGTTTATGCTATAGACAGCCGCGGACACGGGGCAAGCAATCCGACCGATGAATACAGCTATCCGGGCATGGCCGAAGACATTGCACAGCTGATCACCTCTTTGGAGATCAAGGCTCCGGCTTTATATGGATTCAGTGACGGCGGCATTATCGGCCTGCTGCTCGCCCTGTATTATCCCGGCCTGATCAGCCGGCTCATCATCAGCGGCGCAAATTTGAATCCCCGCGGCATGAAACGGACATTCCTGCATAAAATAAAACAGCATTATAAAAAAAGCGGCAGCCCCTTGGAACGTATGATGCTGGAGGAACCGGATATCAAGCCGTCCGCCCTGGCAGGCATTCAGATACCCGTACTGGTGCTTGCCGGAGAACACGATATTATTAAGGCCGCACATACAAAACTGATCGCTGAAAAGCTTCCGTATGCACAGCTTGCGATTATGAAAGGCGAAGATCACGGCAGCTATATCATTCACAGTGATAAATTATATCCATACATACAAAGCTTTATCAAGCAAACTAAATGAAATTAGAAAGAATGAGGAATTCACTTATGGAACATCTGATTATTCCAGACCATTACAAGTCCGAGCTGAATCTGCACGATACACAGATTGCGATTAAAACGGTCAAAGATTTTTTCCAAAATCTTCTGTCACTGACGCTGAATCTGTCCCGTGTATCCGCTCCATTATTTGTCACGCCGGAATCCGGGCTGAATGACAATCTAAACGGCGTCGAGCGTCCGGTTGCTTTTGATATCAAAGAAATGGACGGCCAGAACGCGGAGGTCGTGCATTCCCTTGCCAAATGGAAACGCTTCGCCCTGCATAAATATGGTTTTTCAGCTGGCGAAGGCCTGTATACGGATATGAACGCAATCCGCCGTGATGAAGAAACGGATAATATCCACTCCATTTTCGTAGACCAGTGGGACTGGGAAAAAGTCATTACAAAGGAAGACCGTACGACAGATTATCTGAAAAATACGGTAAAGCTCGTTTACAAAGTTCTGCGCAAGACAGAAAAATACATGGCTGTCCAGTATGACTATATCCATGAAATACTGCCTCACGATATTTATTTTCTTACAACCCAGCAGTTAGAAGACATGTATCCTGATCAAACGCCAAAAGAACGCGAATACCGCATCACAAAAGAAAAAGGCGCTGTCTGCCTGATGCAGATCGGCGACACGCTCTTATCCGGCGAAAAACATGACGGACGTGCGCCGGATTATGATGACTGGGCGCTGAACGCGGATATTTTAGTATACTACCCGGTTCTTGATATCGCCCTGGAGCTGTCTTCCATGGGCATTCGTGTAGATGAAAAAGCCTTAGCCGTCCAGCTTGAAAAAGCCGGCTGCCCGCAGCGGGCCAGTCTGCCGTTTCAGGCGGCGATTCTGAAAAAGGAACTGCCCTATACAATCGGCGGCGGCATCGGACAATCCAGAATTTGCATGTTCTTCCTGCGCAAAGCGCATATCGGAGAAGTACAATGCTCAATCTGGAAGCCGGATATGGCCAAAGAATGCGAGAAATACGGGATACAATTATTATAAGTTTAGGATTCTCCCCACAAAAAAGGACTGTATGCACAGTCCTTTTTCCGATGAACCTGCACCTGCACGGTCACCAGCAATCTCTTTTTTATCGTTATTCACTTTTTAACGGCGGCTGCTGATAAAGCTTCCGATTAATCTCATTTTTAATGATTTCAATTTCAGCTTCTGCGGCTTCTTTACCACCGCTTTTTAAATGGCGCTCTATTCTCTCAACTAAAGTCAGTTGGTCAAAAAGATTCGCATTTAGTTCTTTTTCATTTAATAGCATGTCTTACCCCCTTCGTATTAGATAGCCACCAAAAAACACGCCACAATCTCATAAATATTGGCTCTTGCTTTCCGTATATATATTTTTACCAGCATCCCACTGATAAACCATCTTTCGGCTCTCCCCTATCCAGTTGTCAAATCCGTAGGAAATAAGCGCACCGTCCGCTTCTCTTTGTTCCAGCAAAATGGAATGCTCTTTTTCCAGTGACGGAATGGCATCTTCACAGATACTTTTTATCCTGCCTTTTTCATCAACCGTATAAAGCACAAAGAAGCTCATCGAAGATGATACTTCCACCCCTATCGTAAAATCCGGGCAGCCGTCGCCGTTATAATCCGTCTGTACAATGTCAAATGGCCCGCTGAAATTTGTTCGTGTGCCGAAAATATGTTCCGCAGAGTTTTCACTCTTATGATTTAAGTTATGCTCGTCAAGCACGTTTCCTTTCCTGTCCTTTGTAACAAGCATATATTCTCCCTGATAATTTTCCTCATAAGTGCCTACACTTGGCGCCACGTCTTCTCCTGTGATATATGTCCCTTCTTTCAGCCAAAGTTCTAACGTAACCGGCTTTCCATCCGCCAGTTTTAACTCTTTTGCGCTCAGACGGTACTCGCGCAGCTTCCATGTGCGCTTCGTGTCCGGAATCATATCTGAAAACTCATCAAGAGCCGGCAGGACCTGCTCAATTACATAACGCCCGTCTGCATATCCTAATACCAGAATTAGTCCATAGTCCGACCATTTGTCAAACAAGTGAACTTTGCATGCCAGCTTTTCCTTCTGTCCGTCTTTCATCAGAAAAATATCCCATATCACAGAATCGGCGCTGCCATCTGTAAAGAGGTCTTTATACTGTGCATCTTCCCACAGCCAATTGCTGATCGGAACTTTTATGGGGTCCTCTGCCAAACCCTCCGCTCCGTCCAGCGAAACCGCAATCATCTGTTCGCGTATCTTTTCATAACGCAAAGGCACATGCATCGAATAGCCCTGTTCGCTTTCGCCAAAAGGCAGCGCTGCCTGTACATATGTATTCCCCTGCTTTTCAAAAACAGCCAGATCTCCAAATGCCCGCATGTCCGTACTCATCTCATACTGCAGCAGCAAAATAATCTCCTTTTCCCCGTCGCCGTTCAGATCCGCTGACTTTATCGTCGGCGTTCCATTCGTATACACCTCTTTTTCAAAGTTCAGCACAGCCTGATTGCCAAATAAAATCTGATACCGGCAGCATTGCGAATCTTTCTCATAAGTACGCAGCACCCGGTCTGTCAATCCGTCGCCGTCATAATCCTGCCCGACAAACGCAGTATGGCCGGTCCATTGTGTGCACGCATCCATATATCCGCTATACTCGGCATATGCAAACGGAGATGTCTCACCCTGCTGAGCCTGGCGACGGCTCCCCTGACTGCTCTTTGCCTGTGCCGGCGTCATAAAAAATGCTGACGCACATACTGCAACCAGAAAAACTGCCAGAAAACTGACCCACCGGTTTTTCTTTGTTTTCGGATACCTTATATTTTGAATGCGCCTTTCCGTATGAGATTCTCCAAACGCCAGCCCTTTGCCAAAACCATTTTCCTTTACCGCATAGGAAAGCAGTGCGTTCGCATATTTTTTTCGCTCTGATGGTGAGGCAGAAAGCAGCACCGTTTCATCACAAAACATCTCCATATCTTCGCGCATTTTTAATACCGCCAGCCACACAAGCGGATTCCACCAGTGCAGACAGATGCACGCAGCTCCTGCCATGCAGATCAAAGGGTCATGATGACGGATATGCGTCTGTTCATGTTCGAGTATATAAGCATCGTTAAGCGCCTCGTACGGCAGATATATTTTCGGTGAAAAAACGCCCATGACAAACGGCGAACATATCTCCTCATTGAGCCATATACGGCCGTGTGACCATACAGCGTCAGATAGCCTGCGCCTGAACCAAACATAGCGAATCAGGTAACATGCCATCAGACATATACAAACTGCCGCATAAAAAAATACAGGGATCCGATACCTTTCTGCTTTCATAAAAACTGCCCTGCCTCTGACCAGATCCGCAAACGCCGTCCATATTTTCCGGATTGGACCGTTTTCCATATTTCCGCCGGCCTGTTTTTTGGCCTGTCCCTGATCTGAGCCGGCCTCGTCCTGCGGCGCCTGCACCAGCTCTTCCTCGGCCGGAGCTTTTGCCTGTACCGTATTCTCTAACAGGCCATCAGGCTGTGCCGTTTCATCCGCCATCGTCTGTGTGGCTGTCACCTCTTTTTGACCGCCTTGTGCAAATGCTCCGGGCAGCTGGCCAAACGGGCTTTCGATCCAAAGCGGACACAGCAGTCTTAAACCGACTGGAATCCAAAGGCAGTAACTGAAAATTTTCGGATATTTTTTCAGACAGGCACGCACAGCAAGTACTATGCAGATCAACACGCCTGCCTGAATGCCCATGGTCCACAGCCGAAACACAATTCCCATCATCACAGCTCCTCCTCCATTTCCTGAATCATCTGCCGAATCCGGTCTATATCTGCCCGTGACAATTTCCGGTCTTTTAAAAATGACGCTAAAAACGCCGGCACATTTCCTTTGCTGGTACGCTGCAGCAGTTCCTCGCCCTGCTGCTTATCTGCCTCCTCTTTTGAAACAAGCGCAGATACAATCGTATTCTCATTTTTCACAATTCCTTTGCCAATCAGCTTTTTAATCACCGTATAGGTTGTGGATTTCTTCCAGCCAAGCTGTGCATTGCAGCGTTTGACTAATTTTGGACTCGCAATCGGCTCATCCTCCCATAAAATGCTTAAAAAACGATATTCCGCTTCTGATATCCGCTCCATTTTTAACCCCCTTCCAGGCTGCTGTCAGCCTTATGCTGTCAGCTGCATGTTAATCTATAACTATAGACCACTTTTGTTTAGTCTATCATTATAGATTGGGTTTGTCAAGCCAAAATGAAATCCCATTTTTCGAAAAATTTTTCATCGTCAGTGCTGTTCACATGGTATCAACTGACTATTTAAAAATAATTTCTTTTTTTGTTGCATTTTTTATAAAAATCGTATAAAAAGTAATAAAAATTTATTGTTATAATAATTTTTTATTAGACTATTCTGTTTATTCAGAATATTGCACAAAAACGATCACAATATCATACGAGGGGGAAGGCTATGAGCAGGTTATCAGTAACATCTACAGACAAAGTAAATGCTACTACGGAAAAACTGATGAAAGAATTTACGCAGCGCATTATTGCAAATCCGCCTGGCGTCTGTCCAGTGGACATGCAGCTTGCGTTTTTAAAAGTATGTCATGCGCAGACATGCGGAAAATGCGTGCCATGCCGTATTGGACTGGGCATCCTGGAAGATCTTTTAGAACAGGTGCTTGATAATACGGCAACCATGGAAACACTGGATCTCATCGAGCATACGGCGGTTAACATCAAAAATTCGGCGGACTGCGCGATCGGGTTTGAATCGGCACGTATGGTGCTGGCAGGATTTGAAGGATTTAAAGAAGATTATATTTCCCATGTCCAGGAGCATCAATGTACCGGTACGTTTGAACAGCCGATTCCGTGCGTCACGCTCTGTCCGGCAAATGTGGATATTCCAGGTTATATCGCACTGGCAGGCGCCGGCCGCTGTGCAGACGCGGTACGCCTGATCCGCAAAGACAACCCGTTCCCGACCGCATGCGCGCTTATCTGCGAGCATCCGTGCGAGTCCAGATGCCGCCGGACGATGATTGACGATGCGATTAATATCCGCGGCCTGAAGCATTATGTCATGGACCAGGCAAGGGCCAGTGAAGTCCCGGTTCCTGCATGCGCTACACCTACCGGCAAACAGATAGCGATTATCGGCGGCGGGCCTGCCGGACTTACGGCAGCTTATTTTCTGCAGCTGATGGGACACCAGACGATCATCTATGAGCAAAAGCCGCATCTGGGCGGCATGCTGCGCTACGGCATTCCAAATTACCGTTTTCCAAGAGAGCGGCTCAAAGAGGACATTGACGCCATTTTATCCATAGGTGCTGAAGTCAGGCTAAATGCATCTGTCGGTACAAAAGAACTGGACGAAATCAACGATACATACGACGCCGTTTTTATCGGCATCGGCGCGCACGCGGAAAAAAGGCTGGATCTGGAAGGAGCCGACAGCGGCAATGTCATTTCCGCGGTGGACATGCTGCGGGAAATTGGAAATGATAAATATCCTGATTTTACCGGACAGCGCATCCTTGTCGTCGGCGGCGGCAATGTAGCGATGGACTGCGCCCGGACAGCCATCCGTTCCCATGCGAAAACTGTCAGCATCGTATACCGCAGACGCAAAGAGGACATGACCGCTCTTCCGGCAGAAATCGAGGGCGCGATCGCAGAAGGCATTGAACTGCTGACGCTGCAGGCTCCCCTTCGCATTGAAGCGGATGAAGCAGGCAACGCACAGGCGTTGTGGGTGCAGCCGCAGATCATCGGCCCGGTAAAAAGCGGCAGACCGTCTCCAAGAAAAGCGGATAAGTCTCCAAAACGTCTGGAATGCGATATCATCCTGATGGCTGTTGGACAGGACATTATATCCGCCCCATTTGAAAAAGCAGGCATTGCGACAAGCCGCGGCCGGTTTAAGACCGATGCTTTCGGCGCATTGAACCGGGTCGGCATGTATGCGGGCGGCGACTGCGTCACAGGCCCTGCAACCGTTATCCAGGCCATCGCCGCGGGCAAAGCCGCCGCAGCCAATATCGACGCATTCCTTGGATTCCATCATTCCATTTCCGCAGATGTGGATATCCCGGAACCACTGTTAAATGATAAAATCCCATGCGGCCGCGTGGGCCTTGCCGAAAAGGAATCCTGGGCACGCAAAGACAATTTTGAAGGCATTGAGTATACGATGAGCGAAGAAGAAGCACTGCAGGAAGCAAGCCGCTGCCTGCGCTGTGACCGTCACGGATGCGGTGTATTGAGAGGAGGCAGACAAGAAAAATGGTAAATATCACAATTGATCATAAAAAGATACAGGTGCAGGAAGGCACGACAATCTTAAAAGCTGCCGCGGACGCCGGCATTGTTATTCCAACACTCTGTTTTTTAGAAGAAATCAACGAAATCGGCGCCTGCCGTATCTGCTGTGTGGAAATCGAAGGAAAAGAAACACTGGCGGCAGCCTGCAATACCAAAGTAGATGAAGGTATGGTCATATACACAAGCAGCCTGAAAGCGCACTATGCCCGCAGAATGAACCTGCAGATTATTCTTTCCCAGCATGATTTTCGATGCGCGGCCTGCCAGCGCAACGGCAGCTATGCCCTGCAGAAAATCTGTGCCGACATGAATATCAACGACGTGCCGTTTCAGCAGGATTACGAAAAAAACGAATGGGACTTAAGCTTTCCTTTAATCCGCAACGCGGGCAAATGCATCAAGTGTATGCGGTGCGTACAAATCTGCGACAAAGTCCAGTCCTTAAATATCTGGGATATCATCAATACCGGAAAACGCACCAGCGTAGGCGTATCCAAAATGCGCAAAATTTCAGAAGCAGACTGCGCATTATGCGGTCAGTGCATCACCCACTGTCCAACCGGAGCGCTGCGTGAACGAGATGACGTACGCAAGGTTATGGATGCCGTCAACGACCCGGATAAAATCGTAGTGGCACAGATCGCCCCTGCGGTACGCTCCTCCTGGGGCGAGGGCCTGGGCCTAGCGGAACATATGGCGACAGAAAAACGCATGGCCGCTGCAGCCCGCGCACTTGGCATAGACTATGTATTTGACACAAATTTCAGCGCGGATCTTACGATTATGGAAGAAGCAAATGAATTTTTAGAACGCGTCACACACCGCGATGAATACCAGTGGCCGATGTTTACCTCCTGCTGTCCTGGCTGGGTGCGCTTTATCAAATCCCAGTATCCGGACATGGTAAAACAGCTGTCTACAGCCAAATCCCCGCAGCAGATGTTCGGCGCGGTTGCTAAGAGCTATTTTGCCGAAAAGGTACTGCATGCGGATCCGGAAAACATTTTCTGCGTTTCCATTATGCCGTGCACAGCCAAAAAAGCAGAAGCCGCCCTTCCAAACATCAATGATGCAAATGCAGGCCGCGACGTAGACGTCGTACTGACTACAAGAGAATTCGACCGAATGCTGCGCAGCGAACTGATTCATCCGGCCAATCTTGCAGAAGAAGCATTTGATTCCCCGCTCGGCACAGGCTCCGGCGCCGCCGTTATATTCGGAGCTACCGGAGGCGTGATGGAAGCAGCGCTTCGGACTGCATATTATGCGCTGCATAAGGAAAATCCGAAGCCAGACCTGTTCCAAAATGTACGCGGCCTTGACGGCATAAAAGAAGCCGCCTTCGACATCGCCGGGACAACCGTCCGCACCGCTGTCGTACACGGCCTTGGAAATACGAGAAAGCTCATGGAACGGATCCGGGCAAAAGAAGCCGACTATGATTTTGTAGAAGTCATGGCCTGTCCAGGCGGCTGCGCAGGCGGAGGCGGCCAGCCGATTGCCGAAGGAAAAGAACTGGCAGGAGAACGCGGCAAAAAACTCTATTCATTAGATCAAAAGAACCCGCTGCGCTTCTCACATGAGAATCCGTCCGTCATTGCGTTATATGACAAATATCTGGAAAAACCATTATCCGAAAAAGCACATGAACTGCTCCATACCGATCATGAAGGCTGGGAAATGCCGTCTTAACGGCTGTCGATTTCATTGGACAGGGGAGATTTTGCTCTCCCCTTCCACGATTTTATTTTATTCATATTTTATCCATATTCTATCCTTCTTCCTTTATTTCCGGCAGACATGCTATATATTCATTTCAGCCCATTGCAAAGAACAAACTGCTGTCCACCCCTGCTTTCTATTCTAAGGTTACGGACAATACTCTCTGTATCCGGCACATCTATATTCAAAACATGATGAACCGTATCCACCTGATAGATCAGCCCGTCAAACATTGTTGCACTTAATATAAAATTAAAAGAAGCATCAATGTCATTATTTGCTATAATGTGCATGCTTGGATATAAGATACCTCCTACATCCATATTTACTTTATATAAATTTCCATAAGCAGTACCGCCAAAACCTGACAGCTGTACATGATTCCGGATAAATTCCGCCCCAAGAAATGAAACAAGGATATCCTCATCATCTGTCCATACTGGAATATACGCCCCTGTATCAAGCAGAGCGGTAAGCCCGTTTTTCAATACTACTACAGGCCTTTGATGTTTTCTGTCCAGCTTCATTGTAAACTGTTTCATAATACCCCCGCCATGCCAAACTGAAAATGCCCGTCCGGATTTGTATGGCGTGAAATAATTTCACCTTTTAATACCAGCCTCGTAAGCTCTGATTTTGTTTTATCTGCATATTTTACAACAGCAGACTCCACAGAAATTCCATCATTATCCATATACTGGACATCTGATAACCCTACCCATTGATCAGGGTATTGTTCCTGTATTTGTTCCCATGTTAATCTTTCCACCTTAAAACACATCCTTTTTAATTTGTATTATATCCAAACACCTCATTTAAACAACAAAGTTTCCACTCCTATATCTATTCTATATCGGAGTACATCAAATATCTTATTACAAATTTTGGAATCAGCAGCTACTTTCGTCCACGGAAGTTCTACCGGCATCAACATTCTGATTATGCAAAACAAATACAAAACAATTACTCCCTACACACTGCATAAATCATTCAGAACCATTTTTACTCTCAACACGTAGAATATGGATATGAGAATGCTACTCCATACCGATCATGAAGGCTGGGAAATGCCGTCTTAACGGCTGCTGATTTCATTGGACAGGGGAGATTTTGCTCTCCCCCCTTCCACGATTTTATTCTATCCATCTTCCTTTTCCTTTATTTCCAGCAGACGATCAATTTTACAATCAAAATATTCACACAATTTTATAATCAGATTCGCATCAACCCGCTGAAAATCATCTCGGCAGTATCTGTTAAAATTGCCCCTCTGCAAATCTAAATCCTTGCAAATGCGTGTCTTGCTTATTTTCTTTTCTTCCAACAATTCTGTAATTCGTATGTGTAAATATTTTTCTCCCATGCGTAATGCCTCTCTTTCCCTATAATTATATACAGGAATTACACATTAAATAACTCTAAATATATACACTTTTTATATAGACACTTATTATATATATACTGTATAATAAAGAAAAAAAGTGCAGTTAAAAAAGGAGAATCGTACATGCAAGGCAGTATCACACCAAACAACCTCGCCATCATTTCCGGGCAGATTACCGGAAATTTCCACCCATGCCCTGGAAAACCAGAAAAAAAACTTTGTGTGACAGAAATCGCCGTAAAAAGGCTGAGTGGCCAGATAGATTATATCCCTGTCACTATAAATGAAAAAACGGCCGATACAATGCGCAGACATACCGGGCAGAATACATGCATAACCGGACGCTTTATGTCCTATAACTACCACGATAAGGACGGCTCCCATTTATTCTTATCCCTGTCTGCCTATACCCATGCATTTTTAGATAATCCGAACAATTATGAAAATTCTGTGTTTTTAGACGGGTATTTATGCGAGTCCCCTGTGCTCCGCAGAACTCCTCTTGGCCGCTGGATTACAGACCTTACCATTGCTGTCAATTATCCATTCCTCGAATCTGATTATATCCCCTGCATCTGTTGGGGCAGGAATGCACTGGCAGCATCCATGTTCCCATGCGGAACACGCATAAATGCATGGGGCAGAATACAAAGCCGTGAATATCTAAAAAAAATAAACGATTTGGAAACATGCTGGAAGAAAGCTTACGAGGTTTCTATCTGGAAAATGGATCTGCACGGTGTTTCCGTATGAAACTGTCCAATGTACCGAAATCCCGTGAAAAGTAACCAAAACATCTCCTTGATTGTTAAATCTTTTTAAATCCATTTACGTTCTCTGGTTTTGGATATAATAGAAGTAGAAATATAAAGTATTCTTTAGATTTCAAGAACTTTGTATCCCCGACTGTGCCACACGGCACAGCCACAAGAAAGGATGGTTTACATGAACTTAGCAAAAATCTCTGATAATGGGCAGATTACTGTACCTGCCAAAATACGCCGACTGCTCGGTCTGAAATCTGGCGATAAAATACTGTTCTTCCAGAAACCAAATGGCGAGGTTGTCATCAACAACGCTTCCGCACAAGCAATTTATAAAGCCCAGAAAGCATTCGAGGGCGTTGCCGAACAGATGGGCGTGTATAACGAGGATGACACACAAACACTGGTTGACGAAGTGCGTTACGGAAAGGGAAAAGAATGAAGATATTTGTAGATACCAACATTCAAATCTTTCAAATATGTTCAGTCATTCTCCGTTTTAACCATATATCATTACTTATCAATTCATATTATTAAAAAGTATGAGAAAGAAAAGAAACCATAAGAAGATCTCCATGCCAAAATAAAAACACGCCCCAAACGTATTTTTAAAACGTTTTTCTTCATCTAATGTACGAACAGCTTTAATCAAACATAATAGAAACAAAATCACAAAAATCTCCGCTATCAATATTATAAATACAATAGTACGCATACATATCACCATTTACCTTTCAATAATTTGCCCCTGTGTATTATATTTAAAAGTGTGATCTCCACTTGCCATAATACTTTGAGGTACAAAAACCGTTATGTCTCTTCTCCACTTACGAATGATTTCCATAAATAATTTATCAATTCTTTTAATTTAAACCTTTCTCATCATCCTCACTTCGACATTAAATTAATAACGAATATATGTTTTTTATATTTGTTATATCGACATAATTCTTGATCTTCTATAAAAACACAAGAAATTTTTATAAATTTAGTTTTATATCTTTACGAATATGAAACCGATAAAGTCGAAAAACTATATGAAAAAATATTGTTCTGGATTTCTATCAGACAATTATAGTTGAAAAGATAATAAAACAAAAAAGTGAATAGCATTGCCAAAAATGAAAATACTATCCACCTTTATGAACCTTAACATACCCGCATTTTTCCTTTTGCTGGCAATTTCCATCTTACAGTTTTTTCCTGTTTCAGCAAACGATCAATTTTACAATGAAATATTCACACAATTTTAAAATCAAATTCGCATCAACCCACTGAAAATCATACCGACAATATCTGTTAAAATTGCCCCTACGATTGTTCTCCCTGTTCATCTGCTTATTTATTATTCAAAGTATTCAATGATGTCTTTTACCATCTGTTCCCTGTCTTTCACCTTTCCTCCCCAATTCTCCGTCACCATGTCAAGCAACATATAACGGGAAATATCTTTCATATAGCTTTCTTTCCTGTGTACCATCAGAAGTACAAATATAATCTCATACAACTGTTCCTGTGCCAGACACTTTATCAGCAGGTTCATCATTTTGATATTCATATGTTCCTCATCTGGTGTACAGATTAAATGCCACCATCCGGGATACCGCCTTACCCACTTTAGGAAACGGATGGTCTGCCTATCCCTCTTTGTTAACTTCTTCACGCCCCTGCTCCTTTATCGAATTCAACTGGAGAAGTTCTAAAATCAGATTTGCTCCAAGCCACATCCCCAGTTCTGTATAAACTTCCTGATTAGCTAAAATCGCACCACAGAATATTTCACAAACTGCATCCTTCTCTTTCCCTTCTGGATAAAGATTCATCAAAAACTCTCAAAAAGGTGTTTCTGCTTTCTGCAACCTTTCCTCATAACTGTCTGCATCTGGCTTATGTCCCCAGCTTTCCCGGTCAAGACCATCTAATACAAAAGACCGTGCCAGTCCCCGAACAATCAAATCCCTAATCATGTCATTCTGTGTGCCTTCCCGGTAACACTCTTTTCTTGCCACATCTAACTCCAGACCCATGCTTGACGAAATAAAGATAGTGAGTTTTCTGATTTCAGCATCCATGTTTTCACCTCCCCTTTTTGGTTCAATAGTTCATTGAACCTCTTTTGTTTTATTATAATGGTTCAGTGGTTCACTGTCAATATATATTTTTATTATTTGGTTCTTTACATCTTTGGTTCACTAGGGTATAATCACAAGTGAGGTGATGAAAATGGCTACTAACAAAATGCGCTACACTGTATCTGTTGACAACGATTTATTCCAACAAATTGAAGATTTTCGGTTTGAACGCCGTTACCAGACACGTTCCGAAGCAACTGTCGAACTAATACGTTTAGGTCTTGATTCTTTAAAGAAGGAGCAACGGGTTTCTGACAATCTCTCCTCTCCTAACACTGGTCATTAAACAACACGCTCCTATCATCAGTGGATCCAGGCATACAAGAAGCCATGGCCCCCTAATGTTCCATGGTTTCCATGTATATTTTATCTGAATATTGAAAAAATGGGGACAAAAAATATCCCCATTTCCTAAATTAACACTTGCAAATGAGCAAGGTTTTTGTTTTCTCCATACATTATTTTTTATCATTATAGCATCAGACAATTATGGATGAAAAGATAATAAATCCAAGCACATAACATGCCTCTCTCCAGCCTCCTCAAGCATCCGCCGTACAAGACCCGCACGCTCCCGTAACGCGGCATCACGGCATTTATTTAGCACAATATAATAAACTCTGTCGCCCACATTTTTGCGCGTCCCCCTGTCCGAAAGCAGGATCTTGGCCATATCCGCTTCCGTCAGCAAATGCTCCTCCGATACGCCCAGCAGCTCCTTCGCCTGTTCAATGCGGAAACAGGCTTTTGAAAGCGGCTGCCCCAGGGCGTCCATGCCTGCCACGCCAATCACGATATCGCTCTCCTTCGGAATTACCGGTTCTGTTTCGCGCGGTACTTTACAGGGATAATGCTTTGCTCCATCGGCTTCTACAAGTACCAGATCCGCCGCTGCCCGGTAATCTGACATCGACATGCAGTCTGACATCTGAAGCTTTCCCTCAGGGGCATCCATGCCCGCTGCTGCGATTCGGCTGCTTTCCAGCAGTCTATGCAGCTGTGTGACCGTTCGGGCTGTCTTATACTGCACTGGACGCAGGATATGCGTCGTAGTCGTTACGATGACGCGGCCTCCCATCTGCGCGTACAAAAGGGCAAGCATATGCATCAGTGTCGTCTTTCCGCCGGCCCCCACAATCGAAACAATATGTCCCTTTTCCCGCAAAAATGGAAAGTCCCGCAAAAACGCAAGCCGCTGCGCAAAGGTCAGCCATGCGTCTTTCGTATCCAGATCTTCTAATTCGGCGGCGGGAAGCTCACATAATGTTGTATGCTCCGAATGCCTGCGCATCACCTGCCTGCCGCCCGCGTCCCCCGTAAGCTGCAGCAGCTCTTTATAATAAACAGCCGGAAAAATAACCGGATTTCTGGCATGCAGCGCAGCGCCTTTTGGCTCAGCAAGCCCCGCTGCCACGATACGGTCCGGATGCATCCGCCAGGCATGGAACAGTTTTTCAAAGGAATCCTGCGAAAATCCTGGCTGGTCGGCTACCGCAAACAGACAGCCATCCGAGGGCATCGTCTGCAGCAGACAGCCCAGTCCAAGCCGAACAGAACCGGAGATGCCCTTCTCCGGTTCTGGATTTTTTACTGCTACAGCATTTGGAAAATTTTTATGGATGTCTGTTAATATCTCATCATATTGGCTTACGACCACCAGGCGTCTCAGCCTGCGTTCTTCCTGCTTTTTGTACAGCAGTTCGAGCATATACCGGTACATTGGCTTTTGGCCTGTCGGATACAGCAGCTTATTTTCCCCAAACCGGGCGCTGCTGCCGGCTGCAAGCAAAACAGCGTCTAAACATTCTTTTCTCATGACTTGTATATCCCGTTTTTTACAAGAACTTCCAATACACCGCCAGCAATGCAGCGTGCCTTATCTGAGATCGTCGTGCAGTTTTCCTTTTCTTCGATTCTGGGATCAATATCCGCGATCTTAAGTCCCTTTTTCACTGCGAATCCGTCCCGTATGATTCCCCGCAATACGCCGTCCAGCGTAGCCGGAACCGAAATGCTGTCCGCTCCGATGACTGCCAGCGTCTGCCCTTGTTTCACAACGCTGCCGATTTGTGAACGTACCTGAATAGGACCGTCCGCCGGCGCATGGATCACCCGCTGTGCGCCATAGCCTGCAATCACGCCTGGCACTCCGGTATTCGGCAGCGCGCTGCCTTGTGCGATCACTCTCCCAAGCTGATGCCCGCGTTTCGTCTCAATCACGTAATCCACATCTTTTCCGGCGCAAAAGCCCGGCCCTAAGGCGATCGTAAGCTTAGCCATGTCCTTTGACGTGCCAAGATTTCGTTTTGCAAGAATGGCGTCAATAACCGCCTGCGGCTGCAGGTTCCGGATCATTGTTCCATCCGGATCAACCATCAGAGGTATTTCGTGCGCCTTCCATGCCTGCTGGCACTGCTCAGTTGTATTTACCCGCCGGCAGACTGCATCTTCTACCTGAAATGTCCCTTCATAAACCGCTTCGCAAAACGACACTTTTCTTCGGATCGCTGTCGGCCTGTCTGTTTCCAGCACGAGTACGTGATAACCGCACTCGTGCAGCTTATAGATCGTTCCTGTCGCAAGGTCGCCGCCGCCACGTACTATAATCATGCAAATGCCTCCCTTTCAGCCAGCTGCTTATTTTTTCAAAATCCCGCGTACATCAAAGATCGCGTTCTTCGGACATTTTACAAGGCACATTCCACAGGAAAGGCAGAGCTCTTCCTTAATCTGCGCGCATCCGTCTTCCATTGCGACCGCATCGGCAGGACAGTTTTTCACACACAGGCCGCATGCAATACAGCTTCCGGCATCTTTTCCGGCTTCCTGACCCTTGTCTCTTTTGGAACCATGCACAATAAACGGCACGCTTTGTTCCATTTTCTCTTTTTTTCTTCCTTCATACGGCGTGCTTTCTAATGGCAGTCTCGTACGGTACTTTCCGTCATAACGGTAATACGCTCCAGCGATCGCCGGTGCGGTCGGAATAGAGGTAATCTCTCCGATGCCGATCGCGCCGCCCGCTACGGTAAGGCCTGGCTTTTCTACAATGATGCTCTGCACATCCGGCGTTTCATGCGCACGGAAAAGCCCAAGCGTGCCGAATTTGGACAGCGGCACACAGTCTTTTAACGCATACTCCTCGGTCAGCGCATAGCCCATCGACATTACGACACCGCCTTCAATCTGCCCTTCCACGGACAGCGGATTGACGGCCTTTCCGACATCATGCGCGGCTGCTATTTTTTCGATGCGGCCTTCTTCATTTAAGATGCACACCTGCGTCGCATAGCCATACGCCACATGAGACACCGGATTCGGAACATCCGCGCCCAGACGGTCTGTCTTTGCCAGATATTCGCCATAATACTCTTTTCCTTCCAGCTCCTGTATGGAGTGCTGTTTTCTGTCCTCCTGAAACAGCTCACAGGCGCGGCGTACCGCTTCCCCGGTAATCAATGTCTGTCTGGAGCCGGAGGTCGTACCGGAATCCGGTGCATTGACCGTATTGGCCGCTTCATATACAATCTGCTCCCTGCCAAGTCCCGTAGCCTGCGCGGTAACCTGTACGAGTACGGTTCCAAGTCCCTGCCCGATACAGGAAGCCCCGGAACGGATATGCAGCTTTCCATCCACAACCTTTAAGATGGCACGTCCATAGTCCGGAAGCCCCACGCCGACGCCCGCGTTTTTCATCGCACAGGCGATGCCGGCATATTTGCTGCCTTCAAAAATGTCTTTGACTGCCTCCAGCGTCTCCGCAAGGCCGGTGGATGCATCTACAATCTGTCCGTTCGGCAGCTCCTGCCCCGGCCGTATCGCATTGCGGTAACGGATTTCCCAAGGACTGATGCCTACCTGCTCCGCCAACTTCGTTAACATCATCTCCATGCCAAAGCAGGTCTGTGTGACCCCAAAGCCGCGGAACGCACCTGCAGGCGGATTATTCGTATAATAAGCCTTGCCGTCTATCTCAAAGTTCTGATAATTATACGGCCCTGCCGCATGCGTGCAGGCACGCTCCAGCACCGGTCCGCCGAGCGAAGCATACGCGCCTGTATCCGCGATAACCGTTGCCGTCACACCTTGTATCATACCGTTTTCATCACATCCGACCGTAAACTCCATATCCATCGGATGGCGCTTCGGATGCACAATCAGGCTTTCCTGACGGGACAGCTTTACTTTTACCGGCTTTTTCGTAAGCCATGCCACAAGCGCCGCCTGATGCTGTACCGTAACGTCTTCTTTGCCGCCGAAGCCGCCGCCTACAAGCTTGTTGACAACACGCACCTTTTCCCTTGGCATGCCAAGCATTTCCGCGCACTCATGCTGCGTATCATAGGTACCCTGATCCGTGGAATAAATCAGCACGCCGTCCTCATAAGGCATGGCAACCGCGCATTCCGGCTCTAAAAACGCATGCTCTGTGTACGGCGTTTGAAACTTTTGCGTATAGACATATTTGGAATTTTTGATCGCTTCTTTTGCGTTTCCTCTGGATACATGCTTATGCGCCAGCAGATTTCCGCCTTCATGCACAAGCGGTGCGCCTTCTTTCATTGCTTCATAAGGGCTGCTTACGAACGGCAGCTCTTCATACTCTACCTTCACAAGCTTTTTTGCCTTTTCCAGAATATCCGGCGTCTGCGCCGCCACAATCGCAACCGCGTCGCCCAAATACCGGGTGCATTCACCTACCGGAATCATCGTATCCCAATCCTGTACGAGATGTCCGACTTTTACGCTGCCTGGAATATCCTGCGCCGTATATACGCCAACAACGCCGGAAAGCGCCTGCGCCTTTTCTGCGTCTATCGAAAGCACCCTTGCCCTTGGATATTTGGAACGAACCGCGCTCGCATAGATCATTCCTTCCACTTCCACATCATCCGGATATTCGCCATAGCCAAGCACCTTTTCACGGGCATCTATGCGCTGTACCCGCTCCCCTACTTTCCATTCCAGCTCATTGACCGGAATCTGTCCGCCTTCGCGTTTTAACTTTGCCGCAAGCTCCACCGCGTCCATAATCTTTTTGTACCCGGTACAGCGGCAGATATTATTGCGCAGCGCATACGCGATCTCTTTGCGGGTCGGGTTGTCGTTGACATCCAAAAGCCCCTTGGCGCAGATGACCATGCCAGGGATGCAAAAGCCGCACTGAACAGCCCCAGCCTGCGCAAACGCATACGAATACAGTTCCTTCTCCTGCTCGGAGAACCCTTCTACCGTCAATATATGCTTTCCGTCCATCATAGCTAACGTCGGCACGCACGCCTTTACCGCCGTCCCGTCCACAAGCACATGGCAGGTTCCGCAGGCCCCTTCACTGCAGCCGTCCTTGACCGATTTGCATTTGCAGACATCACGCAGAAACGGCAGCAGCTTTCCGTTTCCTTCGATTTGGTACGGCTGGTTATTTACATAAATATTGTACATGTAAAACCCCTCCTTCATTCTTTTTTATATCAATTGCTGCTTTTATTATACATGATAGGAAAGGAAAATTCAAATTTTTTTTTATGATTAGAAAAAATTATTATCTGCTATGGCTTAATATCCGAAAGATTTGTAACACCCAAAACTTCCAGTCGTTTTTCCGTCACTTTAATTTTATGGTCCAGCACAGCATTTTCTTCCTTATTAGCTGCCTTAATGGTATATAAATCCGCTAACATCTCCAATAGCATATCTCTTTTTTCTTCAACAGTCATATCCTGCATCTCCTTCCTTGCATCGCGCTCCTTTCTGTGAAAGGACTGCTCTTTTGCTTTTTTGTATTATAGCTTATGTTACTGCAAAAATCCATATTTCTCTGCAAATATTTGATTCTAAAAAAACCCGGACAGCATGTTTGCTGTCCAGGGTTTTTATGTCTGCTTTCCTATGCATTCCAATGCATCCTTACTGTCCCTGATGTGCTCCTATTTTGATATCAGTGTCAGCAGCATGTCGCCTTTTTCCACAGATGGATGATTTGTTTCCAGGATATCCAGATATTCGTCTGTATTTGTAACGATGACAGGCGTATCCAGTATAAATCCCTCTTGTTCCAATGCTTCTTTATCAAACGAAACGAGTAAGTCTCCTTTATGGAAAGCCCCCTCTTGTTCCACATGTGTCTGAAAATATTTTCCTTCCAGCTTTACCGTGTCCATTCCAATGTGAATCAATATCTCGCACCCGTCGTCTGACAGCAGGCCGATTGCGTGCTTTGTCGGATACAGTGCAGCCACTTTCCCGTCAAATGGAGCATATACCTTCCCTTCCAAAGGCTGAATCGCAACTCCCTTACCAAGCGCCCCTTCTGCGAATGCCATATCGGTTAACTCTGATAAAGGCTTTACCGTCCCTTTCAGAGGAGCGTATACGTTCATCTGCCTGTTTGCGCCAGAACCTTCCTGCCCGCCAGACACGTTTCCTGCGCCAGATGACTCTGTCTGTTTTACTGGCTCATCCTGGAACAAAAGCATAGCCAATACAAAGCTTACAACAACTCCTGCTATCAGCGGCAGTATCACGGCAACCATATTCGGGTTCTGAGGATCCACAAGGCCAATCAGCGCAAACGGACCCATGCCTGCTAACGTATGCAACTTAATATGGAAAAATCCTGAAATAATTCCGGAAACAGCCGAACCGATACAGGTCACTACAAACATTTTCATACGCGGCAGCGTAACGCCATAGATCGCTGGTTCTGTAACGCCAAAAAATGCGGAAACAGCTGCCGGCATGGCCGCTTCTTTCAAATTTTTGTTTTTCGTCTTAAATGCAACTGCCAGACAGACTGCCATTTGGGAAAAACCGATATACTGTATCGTACCCATCAGCATATTTGGATTTCCGGACATCAAATCGACAAAAGCTCCCATCATGATAACTCCGTGCATGCCAAATACAATCAGAATCTGCCATAGTGCATTGGCAATTGCGCTGGCAATGACTTCATTAAATGAGAACAGGTAAGTAAACACTCCGCCTAATACGCCTGCAATACTGTTTGCTACCGGCCCGATAACAACAAATCCTACTGGCATGACAACGGACAGCACAACAAGCGGTACCATAAACATTTTAATCATATCCGGCATGATTTTATTCAACCATTTTTCTAACGGCGCCGCCAGAAGCAGGCAGAATATAATCGGCAGAAAGCTGGATGTATAGGTCGCGTTTACCGTCATGCCAAAGATATTCAAATCCACGCCGTTAATCGTCGGATAACAAAGCGAGAGCCCTAATGTAATCGCTATAAATGGAGACATATTCAGTTTTTTAGACAGGTTGTATCCAACAAATCCCGGCATATAATAAAACAGTGTATCTCCTACAGCACTCAGCAGCATATGCAGGCCGTCTTCAGGCGTTAAAACCCCAATCTGTTCTAACAGCACCAGAATGCCTTTTAACATACCGGATGCGCAAAGAACCGACAGCGCAGGCATCATGGCAGCCTGAATAAAGCTGATGACCGTATGCAGGCTGAATTTCTCTTTCTCCGGTTCCTTCTCCTTGTCCATGCTGATGCCAGCCTGCCTGCATACAACCTTAAATACGTCTGGAACATGGTTGCCAATGACTACCTGATACTGCCCTCCGGCCTGCATGACAGTAATAACGCCATCCATATTTTTTAAAACATCTGTCTTTGCAACGGATTCATCCTTCAGCTGAAACCGCAGGCGCGTAACGCAGTGTGTCAATGAGATAATGTTCTCTTTTCCGCCTACGTTTTTAATAATCTTAGATGCCAATTCCGAATAATCTTTCATAAGCCGTTCCTTTCATTCTTTCTTTTCTATAATACGCTGTAAATGAATGGCAAGATAGAGTTTTTCCTCATCAGATATCAAAAATCCATATTGTTTTGCCAGAAAATCCGACACCACTTCCGTACACTTATATGCTTTCCGGTATTTTTCCCTGACGATTTCCAAAAGCGTTTGGTCACATTCTGCAATCTCGTGGTTTTTTTTGACAAACAGCCTTTGCAGCAAAAATTTCAAATGCGTTACAAAACTATGATAATATACAGAATCCTCTGCAAACTCCAGTTTTAAATTGTATTTGACGATACTTAAAACGGCCGGAAGCGCTTTTGTCATTTCATATATTTTCTGAATGCTACTGTTTTCCAATTCCGCATTGACAATATGAATGGCAATGAAGCCGGCTTCGTCATCGGGAAGGCGGTAGCCTGTCCGCTGTTCTAACAGCGCAAGCGCTTCCATTCCGATTGCATATTCCTTTTCATAATACCGGCTGATCTCCCAAGACAGCGCATTTGGAATCGAAAATCCATCTTTAAACCGTCTTATCGTTGTCCACAAATGGTCGCTCAGTGCCACCAAAACACCTTCATCCAACTTTGTATTCAAACGCATCTGTGCTTTTTCGATGATTTCCGTTGCATATTCCACATATTCCGCAGGCAGATCATTCAGCAGCTGCAAAAGCCTTTGATTCGCCGATTCATCTTTCATTACGAACACTTCGTTAATCATGCTTTCGTCAATCTGGTCTCCAACTTTTTTATGAAAAGCAATGCCTTTGCCGCAGACAATCTGCTTTTTTCCGTCCACATCAATAAATGCAACATTATTATTTAAAACTCGGCTAATACGCACGTAACTCTCCCCATTCTTTTTACAGCCTATTACTCAACAAATGTAAAAATATCGTTTGCTCCAAAATGCTTTAACAGCATTAGTTCTTCGTCAACAACCCTGCCAATCAGATTTCTCTGCCCGTCAGCTTCCATTTCCTTCATGACAATTTGTATTTCGCCGCGGTATGCCGCACAGTTATCATTCACAATCACTACGTCTCCCAGTGTAAAGGAAATTTTTCCAGACTCACGATAAGGAATGGACTGCTTTTTATAGATCATCCGGGTCATTCTGGAACGCAGCACATAATTCAGACAGTCACCCATATCACAATGCACCGGATAGTCAAACGCGATTTCCCGTTCAAGATCTGTCACATTCTCATCCATGCACACATGAAGCGGTACCCGGACAACGTCCCCATGAGGCAGCAGATTGGAAAAAGCTCCAAAATCCGTACGTTCCTCAACATGAATATAAGCCTGGTCCATAACTTCTTTTAATGCTTTCATCTCTTCTTCGGAGGCATATGCATTACCAAACAGCACCTCATCAATATTTTTTAAGGCAATGCAGTGTTTCAGCTGCACTTGCACCGGAAGGCTCCTGTGATCTTCTATCGTTGGCAGCCCGTCCGAAATCGGCCATGGCCCGTGCGTCCCCTTTTCCTGGCTGGAAATAAAAATAGCTGTTTTCAGTCCGAGGCTGCTGCACTGCTCATTAATCGCATCAATGGCTTCCAGCGAAGGCGCCGTATATCTTTGCGGATAAAAATTGTGACAAACCGTCATATTGCCGCGGTCTGCGCCCTGTCTGAGCGCATTTTCAATAATATCCAAAAAAGCCGCAGACATTTCTATGCGGATTCCCTGCTGATTGTTAATCATAGCGACATCTCTTTCATCATTGTAAGCCATATCCATACGGATGGTATCTATCCCCATTTCCTGAAAAACACTTAAATCTTCCGGAGAAGCACCCATCTCTTTTAAAAACACAAAGTTCGCATCCCCGCTCACCTCAAATCCGTATTTGTGCGCAATCTGCGTCAGATTCTTAAAATATCCTATAACTTCTTCTTTTGTTCCTTTCACAGAAAACAGGCTGGTAAATATTTTATCAAAGCCATATTTTGCGGCTGTGCCAAGGTAGCGCTCAATATCCTCCATCTTCTCCTGTTCTGGATACAGCGACAGACCCAGACGTATTTTTTTACCCCGTTTTAACTCTTTTTCCATTCCCTTTTCCTCTCTTTCCAGACGATAACCCCCATACATTATAAAAAAGAAAAACCTGATT
The DNA here is from genome assembly GCA_948468465.1 of uncultured Eubacterium sp. Next base: position 29,240 of record CAOKJJ010000043.1, read on the forward strand.
AAAAAACGCTTTACGCATTTTTTAATCAGGTCTAGCTCCCTTGTTGGAATTACCATCCTGCAATATATATTTTTACACAAAAAATTGTATCATAGTCCTACCCATCTGTCTATGAACAAATTTAACAGAATCTGCGGTCTGCTTTTGTTCAATATTTCAGCATCTTATGTCTTGATCAGCTTTCCTTTAACGCAACGACCTCAATCTCTACTAACGCATCCTGCGGAAGAGCCGCCACCTGAAAAGCAGACCGTGCCGGATAACTGCCTTCTGTAAAAAACTCTTTGTAGATTCCATTCATCTTCGCAAAATCCGCAATGTCTTTCAGATACACGGTCGTCTTTACTACATGGTCCATGCTTAAGCCGCCGGATTCCAGAATCGCTTTTACATTTTCCAGTGCCTGTTTCGTCTGCCCTTCAATATCATCCGCCACGATTTTCCCTTCGGATGGTACGATCGGCAGCTGTCCGGATAAAAACAGCAGGCTGCCTGTATCAATCCCCTGTGCATATGGTCCGATTGCCTTTGGTGCGTTTTCTGTGTTTAATATTGTTTTCATTTTAATATCCTCCTTATTTTTTTAAGAAATAATTTGTGAACGGGTTGAATTTTCCATATCTGCATGCGATAATAATAAAATCCGAAACAGAAAGGAAGATGATCATGACACCAGATATGTTACAACAGTACTCTGTAATTGTACAGTTTCTAGGTAAAACACTTGGGCCTGATTATGAAATCGTTCTCCATGATCTGAGTCCCGACCATAACCAGATTGTTGCTATTGCAAACAGTCACGTCAGCGGCCGGAACATCGGCAGTCCACTGACGAATGCTTCATTAAAAATGTTAATTGATAAAGCTTACGAAACAGATGACTTTTTATGCAACTACAAAGGAATTGCCGAAAACGGCCGCCTGCTGCGCTCCTCCACGATGTTTATCAAAGACGCGCAGGGCAATCCCGCAGGCCTTTTATGCATTAATTTTGACGACAGCCGTTTTCTGCAGATGCAGGATACCCTCTTGTCTGTCATCCATCCAAAGGAATATATCGCGGCACGCCCTTTTATGAAAAAATATGAAGAATCACAAACGGAAAAATCTGCTGCCGGCAGCCAGGCAGCCGCTGTCCGGCCGGAACCGGAGCCGTCTGCGATTACCGAAAACTTTTCCATGGATATCCCATCGCTGATGCATAAAATGTTCGCCGATGCGACCGTTGCCATGCCAACGCCGGCCGACCGGCTCAATCAGCAGGAAAAAAAGGAAATCATTGAAAAACTCCATAAGCAGGGGCTGTTCCAGCTAAAAGGCGCCATCACATTTGTGGCCGAACAGTTCGCATGCTCCTCCGCGACGATCTACCGCTACTTAAGTGAATTGAAACTAAGCAGCTGACAGAAAAACGGCCGGACTTTGATCCTGTGTCCGGCCAAAGCGCTCCTTATGACGGATCACCTGCCGTCACATATCGGCCCATAGATTCTTTTTTAATCTCTCCGTTTTCCGCCGCGAGTATTCCCCGCAAATACACTTTTTCAGCCCTTCCTGTCAGCTTTGTGCCTTCAAACGGGCAGTAATCCGCGGCTGACTGCTGTGTCTTTGCGGATAATTCCCATTCCGCCTTAGGATCCCAGACGACGATATCCGCATCGCTGCCTGGAGCAAGCGTCCCTTTTTTCGGATACAGATGATACAGCTTTGCCTGATTTTCTGACAGGTACGCACACATCTGCTCCAGCGTAATCCTGCCGCTTCGGACACCATAATGATAGATCAGTGCCGGGCGTTCTTCTGCCCCCGGCATTCCGCAAGGCGTCTTTGCAAAATCATCCTTTCCCGCTTCTTTTTGCTGTGCCGTAAAGCTGCAGTGGTCTGTGCAGATCGTCTGAATCTGCTTTTCCGCCAACGCCTTCCACAAAACCTCCTGATCCGCTTTTTGGCGCAGCGGCGGGGCAATCATATACTTTCTCCCCTGCGTGTCGCCCTGCATATAACAGCTTTCATCCAGCAGCAAATACTGCGGGCAAGTCTCCACATAAACCGTCTGGCCGCTTCGTCTGGCCTGCTGCACCTGCTCATAGCCTTCTTTGGAGCTTAAATGCACAATGATCACCGGCGTATCCACACATGCCGCGATTTTTAATACCCGGCTTACCGCCTCTGCTTCCGCAAGCGCCGGGCGCGTAGACGGATAATCCGCCACGCTTTTACGGCCCTTTTCCTGCAGCGTCTGCTTTAGGCGTGCATCTATGATTCCTTTATTCTCACAATGTACGCCTGCGATACCGCCAAGCTCTTTTAACCGTGCAAATATTTCATAGAGCTCCTGATCATTGACGACCATCGCATCATAGACCGTATACAGCTTAAACGAATGGATGCCTGCTTTTACTACTTCACCAAGTTCTTCACTGATTTGCGGATTCCAGTCGGACAGTGCCAGATGAAACGCATAGTCACAGCTTGCCTTTCCATCCGCCTTCTTATGCCAGTTGCTTAACGCCTGCTCTAAGCGCTCGCCTTTATTTTGCGTTGCAAAGTCCACAATACAGGTCGTTCCTCCGGAAAGCTCCGCTTTTGTGCCGGTGGCAAAGCCATCCGCTGTCACTGTATCCGACACCTCCAGATCCATATGCGTATGCGCGTCAATAAATCCCGGAAACAAATATTTGCCTGATACATCAATGACCTGCGCATCTTCTGCTGCCAATCCGTTTCCTACGGCCAGAACAGATTCATTTTCAATGAGCACATCCGCTTTTTTATACCCGTCTCCGCTGACGACGATACCGCCGTGAAATAGCTGCTTCATATTTTATACGCACCTCTGCTTCCTTTATTTTCATCTTATCCTATTCCTGGGATGAACCAGAAACGCAACATTTTTGGCTTATCCGGACGCTGGATGAGGGGCGGGGCCTGGATTTCGGCTCCTACTCCAGAATGTTAAGAATTCCTAAGCATTCTGCATGGACGTTGTGGCTGCGTCCGGTCGCGTCGCGTAGTCCGCCCCTGGCCTACAGCCAGTGGCTAAAAGCGACGCTGGGCTTCGCCCCTGAT
>CAOKJJ010000044.1 GCA_948468465.1 uncultured Eubacterium sp.
ACGTCGCCGAAATCCAGGCCCCGCCCCTCATCCAGCTGATTTTGGCTGGCTTTACGGAAATCACAGCGTTTAAAGTTGTGCATATTCCTATGATTTCGCTGATTAAGTATTTCGATAACTGTCAAGAATATAGGCGATCTTTACAACCATTACCGATAGCATCCTTTTTACGCAATCACATGAAATCCTCTGTAAGATTATAACAACTGCAGATTCTTTCATAAATGTTCACGAATTTATATGAACGCTTGAGAAAATCAGCCGGGTGAGGGGGAAATGGCCTGGCTTGCGGCGACGTTGGAAGAATGCTTAGAAGGTCTTGGTATTCTGCTCTGTAAATCAGGGGCGCAGCCCAGCGTCGCTTTTAGCCACTGGCGTTTAGCCAGGGGCGGACTACGCGACGCGACCGGACGGGGCCACTATGTCTATGCAGAATTCCTAGAGCTTCTTGGCATTCTGGAGTAGGAGCCGCAAGCCAGGCCATTTCCCCCTCACCCGGCGTCCGCATAGCCAACAAAAAATCTCGCCCCATTAAGTCTCTAATATTCCCTGACCCGCACGCTCTTATTCCCGGATTCCCGTACCATGGCCCGGTAATCCTGCAGGCAGCCTGACGGAACGTAGATCACCGCGTTTGCCGCAATTCCCCGAAAAGCATCTTCTCCGATATATTCCAGCAGCTCTGATTTGATTTTTATTTTTTTCAGACGTTTGCATCCATAAAAAGCGTCTTCTTCAATCTGAGACACATTTTGGCCGATTGTTACAGCTGTAACTTTTTTCTGGCCGCGTACGCAGCCTTCATCTAAAACGGAGACAGCGTAAGATTTCCCGTTTATTTTGACAGTTGCAGGTATGCTGATGCTCGTACGGTTTGGCGCCGTGCACTTTGTATATTGGGCGGTTCCGTCTTCCCAGACAGAATAAACGCCTTTATCTACGGTTCCCACACGTACCGTATCCCTTACGGCGCTCGGGTCTTCGCCTTTGCTTCCGTTGATATTCGAGGTGTCTCCCACGGAATAATCCGGCTCTTTTTGCACAACCGTGCCAGTAATCTGTGTTCCGCTGTTTGAGGTTCCCAAACTGCCTGTATTCGGCGTGCCGTTTATATTTGTTCCTGAAGAACCGGAGTTGGAATTCGAGGTTCTTAGTACTTCAACTCTTGCGACTGCGCTGTGTATCGGGTCGGCTTCGGAATTCGCATATACATACAGCACCGGGGAGCCTTCGTCTGCGGCCACGTATAAAACGCCATTGTCGCTGATTCTTGTATATGGCGAACTGACACCGCTGATCTGCCAGTTAATGCGCTGGGACGGCTGGCCGCTGCCAAGTACTCTTGCCTGGAAGGAACGGCTCGCTCCCTGCGCCACCGAGCAATCCTGCGGTGTTATCGTTACCCCGGTGATCGAAGACGGTATTGTTCCCTGGTTCCAGCCCGTATTTCCTGGTGTGTAGCTCCATTGTGTTTTTGTAAAGGCTTTCAGGCATACGTTGCCGCTCTCTGGTTCAAAGCTGCGCTCGGAACAGGCTAGCGGCACTGCTTCCGCATTTCCTGTTACTTCTGCGCGCAGTTCCATCGTATAGCCGCTTACAAGCACCGGGTTGGCCAGCTGAAAGGTATGATAACCGCTTTGCGCCATTGTCCCGCCGCACTGCGTCAGTTCCTGGCCGTTCAAATAAAAACGGTAATTCGCTCCTGCCCTTACATAGGTCGATATTGCGGTCAGCCACTGCGCCCTGCCGTCCAGCTGATAGGTCCTGCTGTAGCTGCTGCCTGTCCCATAATCATACAGTCCCCGGTAATCTGTTTCATACACATGATGGTATAAATTATTTCGCGGAATTACCTGCGTAACAGAAAACGCATCCTGAAAATAATTGTCATAGGAAATCCAGTAATATCCTGTATTGCCCCCAATACTGCTCGGATCATAACGGCCCCAGCTGTTTTTTACAAGAAACGCTCCTTTATTCTGCGGCTGGTTCGGTGTTGTAAGCGCATTGTAAAACCACTGCGGTGCAAAATTATCATCCCATCCTACCACGGTTACGCCATGATTGACGCCTGGACTTAATTCCTGCGGATAATAATAGGCTCCGTCTCTCGTTGTCGCCGCACGGTCCTGTGCAGCAAAATATACGCTCACGCCCGCAGCTCCATAGGTAACGACAAGATTTTTGATTTGCTGTATGTAATTTTGCTTGCTCTGCGGATTCGCCCTGTCGTATCTGCCAAGCTCCGCTGTCTCGCTCATATAATAGTCCGTAAGGCTGGAATCTGCTTCGAGCCTCGGCCCGTACAGGCTTCCCCGCGTCCAATAAGCAACCGCCTGCTTGTAGCTGCCTCCTGTGTACAGATCTGTAAATGCATAAGAGCCGCTGCTCAGCTGATTGATCATATCCCACTCGCTCAGATCGATTCTGGATGCCGCGGACGTTTTCAGTAAATAAGACTCTAACACCGCATTTGCCATATAAGCCCAGCAATAACTTGTTTGTTCCTGGTCTTCAACTTCCGAAGCATATGCAATATAATTTACATTTGTATTATAACTGGCTGCCAGCGCAGACGCATCTGCCCGCAGCTGCATCCGTTCATCCGTTGTCACCGCCGCGGCACATATCACTGCTGCCAGCAGGACTGCCAGCAATTGTCTGAATCTTCTCATAGGAAATCATCTCCTCCTTTTTGATCGCATACGCATATCTAACACTCTGATGTACAGAACGTGCCTGCTGCCGGCAGACACGTTCCTGTACCCGGCAGATTCCACCTGCTATTCTACCGTTACGGACTTCGCCAGGTTTCTTGGCTTATCCACATCCAGCCCTTTGCCGACAGAAACATAATAACTAAACAGCTGCAGCGGTATAATCGCCAGTGAATTTGTGAAAAAACGGTTCGTCTTAGGTATATAGACGACGTAATCCGCGCATTTTTCAATCTCCGTATTGTCTTCGTTCGTCACAGCCATGACAAACGCACCCCTCGTACGGACTTCTACGATGTTGCTGAGCGCCTTTTTATACAAATTTTCCTGTGTCACAACAGCTGTTACAAGCGTTCCCTCTTCGATCAGCGATATCGTGCCGTGTTTTAATTCCCCGGCAGCATAAGCCTCGGAATGAATATAGGAAATCTCTTTCAGCTTGAGCGACCCTTCGAGTGAAATCGCATGGTCAATGCCCCTTCCGATAAAGAATACGTCCCGCGCCGCCAGATAACGATTCGCAAAGCGCTGAATATCTTCTTTATTGGCAAGCAGCATTTGTATCTGTGCAGGAATCGCTTTCAGGTCCTTAATCATGGAAGCGCATGCGTCGTCGCTTAATTTGCCCCGGACAAGCGCAAATTTCATCGCCAGCAGGTATTCGGCAATCAGCTGCGCCGAGTATGCTTTTGTCGTCGCTACCGCGATCTCAGGCCCCGCCCATGTGTACATGACACGGTCTGCTTCGCGTGCGATGGAGCTGCCTACCACATTTACGATTCCAAGTGTCAGCGCACCCCGTTTCTTTGCCTCACGCAGGGCCGCAAGCGAATCGGCCGTCTCACCGGACTGGCTGATCACAATGACCAGCGTCCCTTCTTCTAAAATCGGATCCCGATAACGGAATTCACTTGCCAGATCCACTTCCACCGGAATCCTCGCCAGGCCTTCAAATACATATTTTCCGGTAATGCCCGTATGATAAGCCGATCCGCAGGCAACAATATGGATTTTACGCAAAGCGCGTATCTCATCATCACTCATGCCAAGCTCTTCGATCACGATCTGGCCGTCTTTGATGCGTGGGCTGAGGGTATCGCTGACTGTCTTAGGCTGTTCGTTCATTTCTTTGAGCATAAAATACTCGTAACCGCCTTTTTCCGCGGCGTTCATATCCCATTCTATTTTTTTCGGCTGTTTTTCAATTTCCTCGCCGTCGATATTATAAAAACTGATCTTTTCTTTGGAAAGCACCGCGATTTCTTCGTTTTGGATAAAATAAACTTCTCTTGTATATCGCAGCACCGCCGGTACATCCGAAGCGATCAGGCAGCCATCGTCATTTTGTCCGACGATCAGCGGGCTGTCTTTACGTACAGAGTAGACCAGATCCGGATGGTCCGCAAAAATAATGCCAAGCGCATAAGAGCCTTCCACCCTGTGCATCACTTTTACGATCGCCTCCAGCGGATCGCCTTTATAATAGTAATCCAGCAGCATGACGACGACCTCGGTATCTGTCTGCGAACGGAACTCATATCCTTTCTTCTCCAGCTTCTTTTTTAATTTTAAATAATTTTCAATAATCCCGTTATGAACAACAGCGATTGTTTCGTCCTGATTATAATGCGGATGCGCATTTTGGTTGCTCGGCGCACCATGCGTAGCCCATCTCGTATGGCCGATCCCGATCGTTCCCGGCATTGTGCTGCCGCCATGTGTCTGCTCATCCAGTACTTTCAGACGTCCGGCTGCTTTGTGCACCTGTATCTTTTTCCCATCATACACTGCCATACCCGCAGAATCATATCCCCTGTATTCCAGTCTGGACAATCCGTCCAGCAAAATTGGCGCTGCCTGCTTTTTCCCGATATACCCTACTATTCCACACATGTTATGCTCCTTTTGCTAAAAATCTGTTCATATCTGTCTGTAATATATTCCCAGCTGTAGTATTTTTTGATCCGCTCTCTTGCAAGATTTCCGAGTACTTGTATCTGATCCGCCGGCATTTGTTCTGCCTTTGATATCAGCGCCGCCAGGTTCCCTTCTTCTTTGTTCCAGTATAATGCGCTGTCCTCGGCCACCTCTTTGTTAAATCCCACGTCCAGCAGCAGATTCAGCTTCGTACTCGCAAGCGCTTCCAAAAGGCTTGGATTCGTTCCGCCGACTTCATGCCCATGAAGATATCCGTATGCGTTTTCCCGGATTTTCTTTAGCAGCTCCTGATCATAGACCGTTCCGACAAACCGGATTCTTGGATCTTGGTCAAATCCGGTGCGATCTTTTAATTTTGCAAGAAAATCGCCGCTTACATCTGTAATGAGTACAAACGCTTTTGCCGTTTCCGCCTTTCTAAACTCACGCAGCATCGTCTCATAATTGTTTTCCGGCACAAAACGCCCAACGACAAGATAATAGCCGTTTTCCTTAAGATCATGCTTTTGATACCAATCCGCCAGCTTTTGATCCTGCGCTGACAGCTTCGAAGGAGCCGTCTGTGCCCCATAAGCTATAAACACTGTTTTCGGGCAATATTTTTTATATTCCTGCTGTATATACGCTTCGATATTTTTACTGTCGCAAATCAGCAGATGCGCATGCTTTACCATCAGCTGCTCCGAATATTTCCAATATCTGCGCACCAGCGCGTTCCATTTTGCCCGTAAAAACTCATGGCCATCCGGATTGACAAATAACTGTCCGCCAAGCGCTTCAATCCGGCTTCGAAACAAGCCCATCACCGGCCCGATTCTGCACGCCAGAATGTAAAAAATCGGATGCGCGATCTGCTTCTTTTTTACTTCCCGCAAAAAATAACGCAGCGCATCTATATCGTAGGTAATTGCCCGCGCCGGTCCAAGCCTGCGCCACGGAAATACGACACACTCTGCATGGTGGCAGCGAAACCTGTTTTTTTTCGGATGATATTCTTTTGGTTCTGCGGCACATGCTACGTGATAGCGGATGCTTTTGTCTGTCTGATACTCGGTCAGCTTATCTACAAAGGTCTCAAAACCGCCGTATTGTGCAGGGATCCCTTTACATCCTATGATATATACATGCTGTGTGTGAGGGGATTTCTTATTCAAAAAAATGCCTCCTTGTTTCTGATGTTCTCTATGTTTAAACATTGCTTTGGGTTAAATGATCTGTTTTCAGTATACTATATCTTCTGGATAAAATCAAATATTACGGATTTTTATGCAATAAAACATTCTCGGATTTGGAACTACGGATTATCATCAAATGTCAAAATGTTTTCCTAACGCCTCAAAATAGTCCCGATTCAAACTTCCATATGGACACGCAAGAAAAACAGTTTTCCCAAGAATTTTACTTTTTCCTATATGTATATCCAGTTCAGACAAAACATCCATTCCTATAAGGATATTTCCCGTTCTGTCATAACTAACTTTTACAACGTCTTTATTTATACTGACTCCTCCAAAGTCAATTTCAAAATTTCTATGTTGAAACGTGATAGATTTCAATTCCATATACTTGCCTGCTTTATATTTTTCTTTGTCAAATTCCCGTTTTTCCTTTGAGTCATTGACACCAAAAGAAATTTCCTTTCTTATACTGTGATCACCACAATCCTTCTGTTTCATTTGCTGTGCCTTAGAACTTGATATGCCAAGTCTCAGAATTGGTATAGATGTATAAGGGCATCCTGTATCTATTTTAACATTCATGTTCTCTATCTTTGTAAGTTCCATGCTCCTTATTGTCATATTAACATCTGCCCTTATCTCATTCCGATGATTCATCTCAAGCAAGATATATTTATTCCTCATAGTAGATATCCCCTTCCAGTCCAATACTGTCATTATATACAGGGCATACCACATTGCCTTGCGTAAACAGCCTGTCGGATTCCTCATTGGTTTCTTTCCCTATAAACTTGATCATATATGCATCCGAATCACTATTTCTTACCAGAATAATCCATGTATCATATATGCCGCTCAACTGATTTTTGTCTTTTATCTCCATACCAATATATATATCATCCAATGTAAATTTATTATCAGCCATTTCCATAACATAAACTCCTTCTCATTCTTTCATAATAATAATTATTATCTCTCAATATAAGTATATCCCATAAAACAGCTTTCCTCAACAATCTTTCCAACAACATAACAAAAAGCCAGGAATCTCCCGGCTTTTTTGTTATTATTTACGGTTCACCCTCACTGTCGTCTCCTCCAGCCGCGTAATGGTCTTCCTCCACTCCGGTCACCTGCTCATCTCCAACACCTTTTCCGGTATCTTCCGCAATTGCCCTGCTTAGATCCAGCACTGTAGGCGAAGGTTCATAGTCATAATCTCCGAATAAATACGCATGCAGCTCCCTGACATTTTTTTCGAGGTCACAAGGCGCTACGATATATTTTCTGGAAGAATCAAATACATACAGTTCAAATGGAAATCCTGTCGTGTCGGCAAGCTCATAATTCAGCATCTGTGATGCCATCGAAAGCATCTGCATTTCGGTCAGGTCTGTACTGATGTCTTCCAGCACGGCATTGATAATCTTATTAATCGTAAGCAGATTGGAAGACTTTGTCTTTTCAATCATTTTAGACAATACTTCTCTTTGGCGCTGCGCGCGGCGAAAATCATTGGCGTCATGGCGGATGCGGCAGTAGGCGGTTGCCTGCACGCCATCCAGCACCTGCATGCCCGGATGGTCGATCATGTGCGGCTCCAGTCCGGTATAAGCTGCCGTCTCTGCGATGTAGATGTTGATCTCCTCCATCATCTTGCCTTCTTCCACATTGATTTCCAGTCCGCCCAGCAGGTCTATCACCTTACAGACCGCGTAAAAATCGACTGCCACATAGTCCGCAATGTCCAGATCCAGGTTCTGGTTAAGCATACGCACCGCCTGTTCCGGTCCTCCGTGGTTGTACGCGTAATTGGCTTTCCAAAAATACCGGTCGTCATTTGTTCCGACATTCAGATACGTGTCACGATAGACAGAAGCAACTTTCACTTGTTTTGTATCGTTATTAATGCTGACTATCATAATCATATCGCTGTTGCCGGAAGTAAACACGCCGCTTTTTTCATTATCCAGGCCGAATACCGCAATATTCGTATATCCTTTCAGCACCTCCTGCGTCGTCTGCCCCAGATCCTCATTTACAACATCTTCTGTTTCGATATTTTCCACACGGTCAAGCCGCTGGTATTTGGACCATAGAAACAAAACCGCTAACAAAATAAGCAACAGAATGAGTTCAACCACAAATATAATAATCTTATGTTTTTTACGTTTCTTTTTCTTATTGCTGCTCAAGATCTGGTTCGCCTCCCTGCCTTTTTTATTCTGCCGCCGTGGATGCATCGGTCGCCTGCGAATCTGCAGCCCCGGATTGTGACGCGTTTGTATAATTGTCAGATTCCACACCGGTGCTTTCTGCATCATCCGGCCCTTTTCCTGACTCAGTAACGATGGCCTGGCTAAAGCTTGTTACTGTATTGGAAGGAGTATAATTGTAATCGTTAAATAAATACTTATGCAGATCGGTTACATTCGTAACAAGGTCACATGGTACAACGACAGATCCTTTCTTTCCAAGCGTCGCGGTTGTCAGACGGAATGGAAAACCGGTCGTATCCGCCAGCTCATAATTCATCAGCTGCGATGCAAGCGACACCATTTCTCCTGCCGTAAAGTTCGTGCTGATATCATCCAATACAGAATCTATGATTTTGTTAATTGTCAGCAGATCAGAATTTTTGGCTTTCTCTACCATTTTGGATATGATCTCTCTTTGTCTCTGCGCGCGTTTAAAATCGTCTCCTGCCGTATAACGGATGCGGCAGTACGAAGTCGCCTGTACGCCGTCGAGCGTATAGACTCCCGGCTGCGTAATGGAATGTGCCTCATGTCCGGTAACCTGCGCCGTCTCATTAATATAAAAATCCATCCATTTTGCTTCGGCCGCGTCAATATCCACTTCCACACCGCCAAGCAAATCTATCGCTTCCGTTACAGCCTGAAAATCCACGACTACATAATCCTGAATATCCAAATCCAGGTTGCGGTTTAACATTCTTACGGCTTCCTCCGCACCGCCCTTATTATACGCATAATTAGCTTTGCGGAAATTATAAGAGCCGTCGTCACTGACATTCAAAAACGTGTCACGGAATACGGACACGAGCCGTACTTCCTTTGTGTCGTTATTGATGCTTGCAATCATGATAACATCACTGTTTCCCGCGCTGAAACTGCCGTTGGAACGATTATCCAGGCCAAACAAAGCGATATTGGTATAGCCTTTCAATACTTCCTGTACAGACTGGTCCATATCCTCGTTTACAATATCTTCCGTGCCTATCATATCCGGCTGGCGGTCCAGCTTCTGGAACTTTGACCAGACAAACAGGCCGGCCAGTGCGATCAGCAATAACAGGATTTCTACTGTAAAAATGATAATTCTGTGTTTTTTCTTTTTCCTTTTTGATGCGCTCATTTCCTTTCCCTTTCTGCATTTGTAGTATATATTATCTTCCCATCAAACGGTACATAAACAGCAGCCGGTTTTTTACCATAACAGGAACGGTATTTCGTTTGAAATCAGATACCGTATGCTCATGCCTGCGGTAATATAACAGCGGTTCTTTCAAAAACCCGCATCCCCCTCTATGCTTATCGTTGATGACGCCAATCCACTGGTCATGCATTTGAATATCGTCCGGTATCGGCAGAATATATGGCAAAAGTTCCCTGCGGATTGCCATACAGCAGCCGATATATTTGTTTTTCCATATATTGCGCCACATGCCTGCTCCATATCCGCGATATTCAAAAAATGACGGATAAATAACCTTCTGCATATCTTCATTTACAACGATACAGTCGTGAATCACGATATGGCATCTTTTTTCATGAAACTGCTGCAAAACCCGCTCTGTTTTTTCCGGCATCCATACATCATCCTGATCCGATAAAAAAATGTATGCCCCTTTTGTCTGCGCGATCGCATGCGCAATATTCTGTTTGATTCCAAGCCCGGGACCGTTCACCAGCCGGATCCGACGGTCTGCTGCGGCATAAGACTGGATGATCTCAATCGTATGATCCGAAGAACCGTCGTCAGAAACCACTACCTCGTCCTGATCCCCTAACTGCGGCAGGATGGAATCCATTTGTTCCTTCACATATTTTTCTCCATTATATACAGCCATTGCCACAGACACCCGTTTCACTGCGCGCCAGCCTCCCTTTTTCTTTTTCTTTATTTTTTCTTTAAGTTTATCTTTATGTTTGTCTATATTTTATCTTTATGTTTATGTTTATGTTTATCTTTATTTTTATCTTTATTTTATCTTATCTTATTCTTCTACTTTGACCCATCCCCGGACAATACGACCTGTATCGTACGAAACAGTATTTTGATATCCAGGCTCAAAGACCACTCCGATATATACCTCGTATCTAACGCCACGACTTCTTCAAAGTCCGTGATATCATTACGTCCGCTGACCTGCCACATGCCGGTCAGCCCAGGCTTGATGCCAAGCCTTCCTCTATGATGAAGCTGGTAATGTTCGACTTCGTCTATTGTAGGCGGACGGGTACCTACCAGACTCATTTCCCCTTTTAATACGTTCCAGAACTGCGGCAGCTCGTCAATGGAATATTTCCGGATGAAATGTCCCACCGGAAATATTCTCGGATCGTTTGTCATCTTAAACATCAGTCCATCCATTTCGTTGCAATCCATCAGTTCTTCTTTGCGTGCCTCCGCATCCATATACATAGACCGGAATTTGTAAATACGGAAAACACGCCCGTTTTTTCCTACCCGTTCCTGTGAAAATAAAACCGGACCGGGAGATTGTATTTTAATGATCGGAGCAAAGATCAAAAAAGCAACTGCCGCCAGTGCCAGTCCTACCAGGCTGCCCGCAATATCCATCACACGCTTAATAAACATTTCCGGCGGCGACGCAATATGCATGCTCGTCGTCAGCACCATATAATTGCCGCACTTTTCAAGCACCTTATTCGGCATCAGCGCCGTCTGCGAGATCAGGTTAAAATGCACGGTAATCCCGTATTCAACCAGCTGGTTCGCAAGCGCTTCGCTGGAATCGCGCGTATTGCCGTTAATAAATACCTCATCTACGACATGCGTGCGCACATACTCGTAAAAATCATCGGCATTTGCCACAACCGGAACGCCCCGCACGGTCTCCCCTTTGCGCGGCCGGTCTACCACAACAATCCCGCAGACTTCAAAATCCCGGTACTTGTCATGTTCAAAATCCCTTACGCATTCCTCGGCATAACGGTCCATCGTCAGTATGATCATGACCGCTTTGCTCCGTTTTTTCCTTATATAATTACGTAACAGCTGTTTGTAAATACAGTGTACCACATATTCATAGATAATCGACATAATCCAAAAGGTAAACAGACTTTCCCTGGAATATACAGCCGACATTTTAGCAGCATACAAATATACAAGCATGCCGACAAATATAATCGTGCAGGTTGCCGCTACCTCTTCCAGTTCTGTAAACGCATCCCGTTTTATGATATCCGCATAGGATTCTTTAAAAAACACAACACACAGATTCAGCAGAACGAGTATCACTGCAAGCCGCAGATACGGTTCACTGGCATATGGATTCATCCAGCCGTGACGCATAATATATCCTGTAATAAATGCCAGCTGCAGCAGCAGAATGTCCAGAATCGTAAAATCCAGATGTTTGGCCCAGCCGACGTTATCTTTTCTATACATGCTGCTCCTTTAAATTTCTCAGGTGGATGTACAGCCAGCTGTCTGCATAATCCTCCCGCTCTTTCAATGTCATTTCACTGTATTTATCATATGTAAGTTTGACCTGAAACATTTCCTGTTCCCCGCATTTATAGCATTCCACATTTTTCCTGCGGGAAACTGTCCGCATCCAGCCGCATTTTGGACAAATATATACTTTGATCATCCACACATATCCTTTCTTTCATTTACCTAACTTTGTATAAAGTATAATTTTCACTTTGTGCGATCGGCAGGACAGCAATTTCTGACAAATAACTGTCCATATCAAATGCCGTGCGGATTACAAGATAATCCACGCCGCTTTTATCCAGGCTTCGCCGAAGCGTGCGACTGTCCTTTTTGATTCCTTCGTTTACCGCCGCTATCATATGCTGCTGTCTGACATATTTTTTGTAATCATAGCCGTTATGGGCCTGATACAAATATGCTCTGCGGGAAATCCCCCATAAGATGCGCGGTTCATACGTACGCACCTGATACTCTAAATACATATCAAATGCTGCCACTGGTAAATTTTTTTCGTCATCCGGACCGCTGTCCCAATCTGACATCATTTCATCTGCAATCGTAATAACATCCGGATCCAGTCCATATATATTTTTGGGCCGGTTAATATTGGCCCTGTTTAAAAAAAACAAATTTGCCCCAACTGCAAGGCATACAGCAAACGCCGCAGCTGCCAAAAGCATGTCTCTCTTATTTTTGCCGGCAAACCGTTCTGTCAGCTGATACGCAATCAAAAACAGGATCGGAAGCATCCAGAAAAACCGGTAATAACTTGTTGCATCCGTAACCTTTCCCACTATCCGATACGCAAGTTCATTAAATACAAACACCATGGACAAAAGCAAAGCCACTACGGCTTTTGTCCCGGTATTTCCCTGTTTTGACATGCGCTCTTTTCGCCATAAAAGCGCCAGGCTGACGGCAAAGGCCGCGAGATACAGGGAATCGCCCTGATATTGTCTGAATACGTCCGCCATTTCCTACACCTCCACGATCAGCCAGCCTCTTGTTGAAGCAAAATATACAGCAAAATAGCATACATTTGGCATCATACACAAAATGCCGCGCAGGATAAGAGAAGTATCCCACCGCCTCTCAACAATCAGATGCGCCAGCAGCATCAATACAATCAGCGCCGGTACAAGTATCAGAGAAGACATGGAAACCGCCACGCTTGCGAACGACACCAGAAACAATTCGACCCAGTTTTTTTTGTCGCCGCTGTTTTTCCAAATCCGGTACAGCAGAAAACAAACCATCGGCAAGATTACATTTGCGCAATACGCCTTTGCCTCATAATTTCTCAGCATCAAAAACTGCGCTGCCGTATCGTATACATCCCAGAAAATCGTAAGTATTACCGTAACGGTGACTAAAATTGCGGTTTTTTTTCTGTCTTTTTTAAATACTTCCATCGCAAAGCTGTATACAACCGCGTTTGTAAGCAGCACGCAAAGCACGCCAACCATGTACTTTTGCAGCACAAGCGCGGAAATCCCAGTCAGCTGGCTAATCCACGCCGTATTCATATAAAAGGACGACAGCGCATAGCGCAGTTCCAGATGGCTTCGCAGCAGCCCGCTGCTGCCGTCGTACAAGTACATCGTATCTGTTGCCACAGACGTTGTCATATTGCCGATATAATAAGCAAAATCCCAACCAATATTCCGCTGCATCAGCACTGCTGAGGCGCACTCGCACAGCACTGCCGCCGCCATCAGCGCGAACAGCAGGCGTACTGCCAGCGACGGACGGATGTTCAACACCGAAGCCGCCCGGGTGCATGCGGCTTTTTCCTGCTTATGCTGTCTGAAAATAATATTTCCCGCCAGGACAAGAAGCAGGAGCAGCACCGCCATCCAGAGCATTCCAAGCACATGCAGCCTTTGTTTCGTAAGGATCATAAACTCGGCAGCAATCTGAAATAAGGCAAAATACAAAAAAAAGCCAATACAGACTCTCTCCGGTAAAACCGGATGAAAACGGCACCTGATGCAAAATGCTTTTCCAAGCAAATCAAATACGCATATGCTGAGCGCTAAAATACAAATACTGAAAATTACCTGCATATCATTCTCCTTCCGGTTTTTTCACTGCTTTTATCCATCACTAAGACATATAATCATTATAAAGCGGCAGCACCTCCCCCGTACTTCCCTGCATCTTAATCTTGCCCTCATGCAGCCACAGGATTGTATCGCACAGTTTTTCCAGCGTCTCCGTACTGTGGGAGACGATAATCACTGTCCGCTCCTCATTTGTAATCAGTTCTTTCATTTTGGCATAACTCTTTTTCTTAAACCGCACGTCTCCAACACTCAATACTTCATCAATGAGCATAATCTCTGTCTCTAACACAGCTGTAATCGAAAATGCCAGCTTCGAATACATTCCGCTGGAATACGTGCGGACCGGCTTATCAATAAAACTCTCAAGCTCTGAAAATTCTATAATTTCATCTATTTTTTCTAGTACCTGTTCTTCACTGAATCCAAGCAGCATTCCGCTTAAAAAGATATTTTCCCTGCCCGTCAGCTTCTTTTGAAATCCAACGCCGATCGACAGCAGCGACACCGTATGTCCATGCAGGTCAATCGTTCCCTCATCCGCCGCGAAAATCCCGGCAATTGCACGCAGCAGCGTAGATTTGCCGCTGCCGTTTTTACCGACGATCCCCATAATCTCCCCTTTGGGCACTTGAAAGGAAATCCCCCTGACCGCCTCAAATACGTCTACTTCTGATTTTTTCAGACTGAACAGGCTGTTTTTTATGGATATCCGGTTCAGACATTTATAACGTATTTTTAAATCTGATACTTCGATCGCACACTCTTTTTTTGCTGTATCCATACCGTCCCATCCACTTTCTCAATCAAAATTTTATACGTAACAGCTGTTTACATAAGCTTTACATAACTGTTTTCATGCCGGTAAATATTGCGTATTCCTATTACAGACAGTACGACTCCTATCAAAAACCAGGCCAGAATCGCTCCCCATTCCGGCATTTCCTGGTAAATCAGCACCCGCCGCATAGAATCCACAAGCAGCGCCATTGGGTTGCATTTCAGCAGCAGGCTGCTGTACGGATACGGCACCCGGTTACTGATCGAATAAAAAATTCCGGTTAAATAAAACAGCAGCTTTAATACAACTGTCACTACGTTTGCCAGATCTTCCACATACACCCCAAAATGCAGCAGCACGCTGCTGAATGCAAATGTGATGACAATCAGCACGAGAAACAGCGGCAGCATCAAAATTACTTTCCAGTCAACCGGCACCTGGTAGCCAATCATCATAATAACCACAATGGAAAACGCTATCATCATTTTAAATCCATTGGAAAAAATCTTAACAAAAATAAGTATAAACTTAGGTATATACACCTTTGATACAATCGGTTTATTTGCGGCTACCAGCTTCACGCTCTGCCGCAGGCAGGCGGAAAAAAAGTTCCAGCTGTTATAGCCGATAAAAATAAATACCGGCAGATACGGTTCCCCTTTTTGAAACACGATGACCGCCACAAATGAATACACGATCATAAACAGCAGCGGATCCAAAATCCACCACATCCAGCTTAGATGTGAGTTGGCCACTTCGGATTTCAGCTCGGATTTTGCCGCATATATGGTATATTTTCGGTATTTTTTTACATCACTGATAAATCGGTTCAATCTCATTACTCCTTTATGATCCCAAATATTTACAAAATCCATGCAACGTGTAAAAAATCATATAATAAAGCGCCCGCAGCCGTCCATACCCAAGATACCGGTAAGAGCCATACTGCATCCGCGCGGATTTCCATTTATTTCTGGACTTTCCGCCTTCGCTCAGCCTGCATTTTAATGCCGGCACATTTACACCTGCGGCAGAATGATATTTTTTTAATATCCGCAGCCATAATATATAATCCTCATGATATTTGTCACAGACAAAGCCGAATTCCTGCGCCACATCTTTGCGAAGTACGACAGAGCCGCATGGAATCACATTCGTGCGCAGCAGCATTTTATAAGTAATTTTCTCAGGCACGCCGATATTTTTCCCGGATGGTTTTCCATCCTTGCGCATCAGCTCTCTGCCTGTACAGCATAAAACCGCCCCTGTCTGTGCCATGCACGCCATCTGCAATTTTAATTTATCTGCGTCCCACCAGTCATCCGCATCCAAAAATGCCACATATTCGCCGCGTGCCTTTTGTATGCCAAGGTTACGCGCCGCCGCCACACCCCGGTTTTTTTTCCGGCGAATATACCGAATCCGCGGATCCTTTGCATAAGCGCCTGCGATCTCAGGCGTCTGATCAGAAGAACCATCGTCTATCATTAACAGCTCCCATGTCTCGGTGCACGTTTGGCGCAATACCGAGTCAACTGCCTGCCGGATATATGGGGCTGCCTGGTAAGCAGGCATAATTACGGAAATCACTGGTTTTTTCTCTGATTCTTGATTTACTGTTTCCTTATTTGCTCTTTTCTTATTATTGGAACTATTATTATTGGACTGCCTGTTTTTTAATTGCTGTGCTTGTCTTTTTTCCATCGTTTTCCTGCCACATCCCGGTATTCTATGATTTGCTCTGCTGTTCCAGCACAGACGCCGTTTTCAGCGCGGTTTTCTGGCTGTCATCCACACCTTCTGATTTTTCTTTTTGAAACAGAATCTTAACCGTCAGCAATATTAATTTTAAATCCAGCCAAAGAGAATAATTCTCTATATATGTCAAATCTAATTTTAACTTATCATATGGCACCGTATTATATTGTCCGTACACCTGGGCATAGCCTGTCAGTCCGGCCTTTACCTTCAGCCTGAACCGAAACTGCGGAATGCTCTGCTCGTATTCTTTCGTAATCTCTTCTCTCTCCGGCCGCGGCCCTACAAAGGACATATCCCCAATCAGCACGTTAAATAACTGCGGAAGTTCATCGACATGCAGCCTTCGGATGACTTTCCCTACAGGAGTAATCCTGTCGTCATGTTCACTTGCCAGCCTGGCACCACGTTTTTCGGATTCCACAATCATGCTGCGGAATTTATAGATCCGAAACGGCCTGCCGTCTTTTGTAATCCGTTCCTGGGAATACAAAACCGGTCCCCCGTCATAGAACTTAATCGCAGCCGCAATAAGCAGCATGACCGGAGACGAGAGGATACATCCTGTCAGTCCAATCACAATATCCATCGCTCGTTTTAAAAAGCTCTGTCCAAATGTCATGCCCTGATTGCGGAACAATAACAGCGGCGAATCAAACAAATCTATTTCCGATGCGCTGGTAATCATAATGTCTGATATTTTAGGCACCGAATAGCAACGGATGTTGTTCTTAAAACAAAATTTTAAAAACTCATTGCGTTCATGGGAAGGTATGTCTCCGATAATAACAGATTCATACTCTGCAATCCTGCTCAAAATCCGATCCATTCCTTCTTTTAAATGAATCGTCTCTTTTACCTGATACTTATCTCCCCGTGACTGCAGCTTGCGTATGAGCGCTTTTGGGCTGATGTCTCCATATATAAGAAGCATCTCGTGCGGCGGATACAGTCTGGCATAAATACTGCGCATCGCAATAATCCAAATGACTCCGACAAAAATCTGCAGCACCGACAGCGCCAGCATCGGCGAAGAAAACCACAAAAACTTCCATCGTTTCGCGATCAGGGCCAGCTGCAGATACTCTACCGCATTTGTCGCGCATACAGACAAAATCTGTGAGTATAAAACATCCAGATTGCGCAGATATCCGACGCGGAACCCACCGAGCACTTTCATAAACAAAACAAGCACCAGCGCATACAGCACGATGATCGTCCAGTGCCCTCTGCGGTAAAAATAAAAATATTTAAAATATTTGCGCATATCCGTCAATTCCCTGTTGGCATAATAGTTATACCACAGGCAGGCAAACATCGCCGTCTGCACCGCAACAATCAGGATTGTTCCCAGCAGCATAATAAACCGTTTGTATTGCTCTTTTGAATTCGTCCATTCCATAGCATGTCCCCTTGGGTATCATTCAATTTCCCGTCAGTTTTTTCTTTATTTTCCTGACCGCCTTCCAGATTCCCTGCCCTTTTAGCAGTTCATTCTGCGCCGCAATGCGGTCATAATCCGCTTTCAGCTCCACGACATTAAAAAACCGGCGCTCCAGCAGGTTGACCATTTCCCGGTACGGCACAAGGCCACCAGTTACATATCGCTGAAAAGCTGCTTCCATCCCGGCATAGGCCTTTGCCTCCTCCTGCGGAATATTTGCCCGCTCCAGCAAATGCTTCATGGACAGTTCGTCCCGCTGCGGATTCTCATGATTCAGAAAAAAGAGGGTCCGGTAGATCACAAAATTTTGCGGAACCGGAAAGAAAAATGTCCATTCATAATCAATCACGTGCCATGTCCCGTCTTCCCCGACAAGAATATTCGCGAGGATCAGATCAATATCTGTGATCTCGCTGCATACCGTATGCCGAAGGACTTCTTCGTCCGGAAGCTCTCCAAACACTTTCCGAAACGCATCTGTCATTTCAAACGGCAGGTTCTTCCTTCCATCGGTATCTTCACTTCGAATCATCCGTATCAGCTTATCTAATATTTCAAAAACCTTGTGCATCTTTCCCGCACTGATCGCCTGAGAAATCTGTTCCTGCAGCGCCTGTGCCTTAAGCAGCTCAAATTCAGCATATACATTGCCCTGTGCGTCTTTTCCGGCGGCACAGCGGTTAAACTGCAGCTGCGTATGCGCATACTGTCTTTGCAGGCTTTCGTAAGCATGAAGGATATGTTCTACATGAGCATTCCCCTGCGGATATACAGCCCGTTTACATACGCTTTGCTCTGTAATCTGCGTGCAGAGCGCATATGCGCTGCTACGATCAGAGGCATATCTTGTATAAATGGCATCCTGCTTTTTATACGGGCTTTCCGCCCCTGCCGCCAGGCACAAAAACGCATTTGCAAAAAACGGGAACTGCCCTTCTTCAATAATGCTGTCAAATACCTTTTGTTCATCGAACAGCAACATACGATCATCTTCATAGTTTACTATATTATAATTCAAATCTCCCTTTTTCGGAAGATACCGATCCGAATAAATGTCAAGCGCAAACCGTTCATCCGGGTACGGATAATAAAATTCCTGCCGTCCAAATCCCGTCCGTTCCAGCAGTTTTTTCAGGCCTTCCCTGGAATAAAGCCGGATGCCGTTATTTTCCAGACCTGCAAAATAAGTATGTGTATACATCTCCTTATTGCCCGCCCAGTATTTTAATCCAAATTTATTTTTTGCCGCAAGTATCAGCAGGCCGTCCGGCTTTAAATGTTTGCGTACCTTTTGCAGCAGCTGTTCAGCCCTGTCCTCCAAAAGCGACGCCGCAGTCATTACAACCACATCATAATCATTCTCCAGATGCGTTTCGCACTCGTCAAACGATGCGGCATATATCGTCAGCCCCTGCTCCTGTTTGTGCCTTAGCGCGTTTATTTTACAATAGCGAATATTTTCGTCCTGGCAAGTCACAGACGCGCCCTTTTTTAGTAAAACAGAAGTTAATGTTCCGCATCCGGCTCCGATTTCCAGCACTTTGGCATGCTCTTTGATCTGAATCCACTCGATCAGATTCGCCCTCGGCTCAGCCAGTTCATACATTACGGTCCAGTTTTTGCATGCCGTAATTTCACTGTGGTAACGGTCCTTATCCTGTAACAGAACGATTTCCTGCAGCTGCTTTTCCTCTGCATCAGCAGCCGGCTCTTCCAGTAGGACGCCCTCCTGATCATACAGCAGCACATTTCCTATCTCTATTTTCTGCATGATTATTTCCCGCTTTTTTATTTCCCGATTTTATTTCATTTGACAACCAGATTACCGGTACTGCTCCGTAAATTCCCGGATCCCGCCCCACTGTTTGTCCTTATCCGCCATAATTAACTCCATCCCCTGCGGAATCGGCCAGTCAATTCCTATCTGCGGATCATTATAAATCAGGCCGCCTTCATCATTTGGATGATAAAAATCTGTACATTTATATGCAAATTCCGCATAATCCGACAGAACTAAAAATCCATGCGCAAAATCTTTTGGAATGAAAAACTGCTTTTTATTGTCTTCGGAAAGCCGCACGCCGTGCCATTTTCCATAAGTCTTTGATCCTTTCCGCAAATCTACCGCAACATCAAACACTTCGCCGCGGATTACCCTCACAAGCTTGTCCTGCGGATATTGAATCTGAAAATGCAGTCCGCGCAGCACTCCTTTTTTAGACGCAGACTGGTTATCCTGAACAAATTGCACCGCGATGCCCGCATCTTTAAAATCCTGGTAATTGTATGTCTCCATAAAATAGCCGCGTGCATCTCCAAACACGGTTGGTTCAATTTCATATAAGCCTTCGATTTCACATGTAGTTACTTTTATCTTGCCCATGTTAAGCTTCCTTTCTGTTTTCCTGTAGTTTCTTTCGCGTACTATAACCCTTCGGCAACATCCATTAAGTACTTCCCATAATTTGTCTTAAGCAAAGGCTGTGCCAGCGCGATGAGCTGCTCACGCCCGATAAACCCTCTTTTATAGGCGATTTCCTCGATACAGGAGACGTACAGGCCCTGCCGCTTTTGCACCGCCGCCACATAATCCGCCGCATCCAGCAGCGAATCATGCGTTCCGGTATCCAGCCATGCAAATCCGCGTCCCAGCGTCTCTACTTTTAATTTCCCGCGATTTAAATATTCTTTGTTTACAGAAGTGATCTCAATCTCTCCTCTGGCGGAAGGTTTTACATTTTTAGCAATTTCTACCACATCATTGTCATAAAAATACAATCCCGGAACCGCGTAATTAGATTTAGGCTTTTCCGGTTTTTCTTCAATCGAAAGCGCCCTGCCTTCCTCATCAAATTCCACGACGCCATATTCCCTTGGGTCTTTTACATAATATCCGAAAATAACCGCGCCTTCCTCTAAGCTGGCTGCACGCTGCAGCACTCTTGAAAAACTTTGTCCGTAAAAAATATTGTCTCCCAGCACCAACGCCGCAGTGTCGTTTCCGACAAACTGTTCCCCGATTAAAAACGCGTCCGCAAGCCCCCGCGGTGTCGTCTGTACCTCATAATGCATCGAAAGCCCCAGCTGGCTGCCATCGCCAAACAAGTCTTCAAATACCGGCAAGTCCCTCGGCGTGGAAATAATCAATATATCACGGATTCCCGCCAGCATCAGCGTGGACAGCGGATAATAGATCATCGGCTTATCATATACCGGCATGATCTGCTTGGATATAGACTTTGTTAACGGATATAATCTTGTGCCGGAACCGCCGGCAAGTATGATTCCTTTCATTGTTTCATTCTCCTTTTATTTATCCTTATGCGGCGTTCTGTTTCAGCAGTTCTGTTTCGCAGTTCTATTTCAACAATTCTAT
The DNA here is from genome assembly GCA_948468465.1 of uncultured Eubacterium sp. The sequence continues at coordinate 20,965 of CAOKJJ010000044.1, forward strand.
TCTTCTCAGCGAAAAATCCTGATATCTTCTTGTCAGATTCGGATTATAATACGGATCGCCCGCGCTGATCATATCCGCCCATCTTGTTGTAAACAAATCCACCTCTTTGTGATAACGCGCCAGTTTTTCGGCCGTATTTTCCGTTCCTCTGGATTTGTATTCATAATGGTGCAGCATCGCAAACGGATTATACACGACAAGCTTACCCGTTTGACGCACTTTCAGGCAATAGTCAATATCATTGTACGCAACCTGAAGCTCTCCGTCCATGCCGCCTGCCTCTTCAAAGACGCTTTTTTTCGTCATCAGGCACGCAGCTGTTACAGCGCTGTAATCCTGCGGGCAAAAAATCCGGTTCTGATACCCTCCGTTTTCTTTTGGAAATCCCTGGAATCCTTCTCCGCAAATACCGCCCAGCCCGACAATCACACCCGCATGCTGTATCGTATCGTCAAAATAAAACAATCTGGCTCCGCAGATTCCAACATCTTCACGCATGCAGTAGCCAAGCATTTCCTCCATAAAATCAGGAGTTATGACTTCCGTATCATTATTGAGCAGCAGAATATACTCTCCTTTGGACTGCGCGACTCCAAAGTTTGTAATTAACGAATAATTAAATACATCTTTCCAGACAACTACCCGTACCCGTTCATCCTGTGCCTTAAGCTTTTCATAATATGCAAAGGTACGTTCCTCCACACTGTTATTTTCTATAATTACAATTTCATAATTTGGATATGTGCAGTTCGAAAGCACCGACTGTACGCAGGTATCCAGATCATCTATATGGTCTTTGTTTGGAATATTGACAGATACAAGCGGGGTATCCTTCCATTGATACACCGTATGATAAATGCCAGGCGTCTGCGAAGGCTGCGCATATGCCGGTATTCCTATACGTTTATAATGCTCATTTAATATTTTCTCGCCAACGAAGCTGTTCTGTCTTCCTGCTTCCCTCGCATGATACAATACACGCGGCAGATGTCCGATCGACTGTGCGGTTTCCGCGGCACGAAGGACATAATCATAGGAAGCGTCTGCGAAACAGGCCGGATTCCATGGCCCGATCTTTCCCGCGGCATCTTCACGGATGAGCAGCAGATGTCCGATATAATTCGTCGCACGCAGCAGGTCAATATTAAAATCTGATTTAAAAATCGGCTCGCTATATGTTTTTCCGTCTTCGGAAATCTGATCTTCATCCGTATAGCACACATCCATCTCCGGATGCTTCTCCATCAGCTTTACACAGCTGTACATCGCATCCGGCTCCAGCGTATCCGATGGCATAAGCAACAGCAGCCAGCTGAAGTCGCGTCTGTCCTTTTGCAGCTGTGCCAGCGTATCCTGTATTCCTTTTGCAATGCGATGCTGGCAGTCTGTTTCTCCGTCGGCATATACAAGGCAGATCCTCTCCTGCGGAAGATGCGCCTGCACACGCTCCATCAGTTTTTCTTTTTCCGCAGCCGTACATACAATGACCCATTTCCAGTCCTGATAGGTCTGGTTTTTCAGCGAAACTGCCGCCGCAGTCAGGTAATGTATGTCCTCATACGGAGTAATAACATAAAGAAACGGCTGAAACTGGCTCTGCTCCTTTCTTTGCCGCTCCAGTTCCCTTTCAGACGGCATATTTTTCCTGCGCCACTTCATATAATTGCCGGTGTCCCCCACCAGCTCATACAATTCGTTGACCGCCCGTTTGCACGCCTTTTTTATACCGTTTCGCTTCATATAATAGTGTGCTTTTTTCGCATACAGCACAAGACGGTTTTTATCTACTGCACTGAATTCCCTCATCACAGAATGTTCCCCGTCTGTAATCTGCAAAAACATTTTCTTCCTGCCGTTTACAGGAACCGTCACGCTAAAGCCGCTGTCATACAGCTGCTCCGCCTCCCGGTATTCCAGCGCCACATCCGGTTTTGGAAAATGGCTGACCTCACATTTCATCGGTTCCTTGGCCTGGTCAAACACGTTGATCTTGATCGGCTTTTCCGAAGCGGCCCATCCACTTACTACGCAGCTTGCACCTGTAGACTGGACAGCTGTAATCCGGTAATTCAGCTGTCCCTGCAGTCTGCGCAGCGCAGATACGCGGCGTTCATATACGCGGCTGCCGTCTGCAAGGCACAGAAACAGCCTGCGGTATTTGGACAGTTTTTTTGGCAGCTGTATGATTATGACATACTCCCTGCATACTTTTAAGTCGTATTTCATATACTTTTGCCGCACCGTATCATCTGAAAAGCTGCGTACTGTAATTTTCTGCCGTTCACAGTCCAGAAAAGCCGAAAACATCTCCTGTTCCTGCAATTGCTGTATATCGCCTTCAAACCATCCGGTCAGAACATAACTGTTACTGTCCGCTATATGAAAATGTCCCTCCTGTACGACAAATCTGTTTTCCATCATAGGCAAAGCCCTTTAGTTTCCTTTATACATTTCTTCATAATATTTTTGATAATCGCCGCTTGTTACATCTTCCATCCATTTCTCATGTGCAAAATACCAGGCAATTGTTTTTTTAATTCCTTCTTTAAACATCGTCTCCGGCTCCCAGCCAATCTCTGCGCTGATTTTGTCCGGCGCGATCGCATAACGGCGGTCATGGCCTTTGCGGTCTTCTACATAGGTAATCAGATCTTTGCTGACCAGCTTTCTGCGTTCGTCTCCTTCAGGCAGCATTTCCAGCAATGTCTCGATAATCGTATGAACAATCTCAATATTTTGCTTTTCATTATGTCCGCCAATATTGTAAGTCTCTCCCAGACGCCCTTTTTCCTGCACAAGATCTATTGCTTTTGCATGGTCATCCACATACAGCCAGTCGCGGACATTTTTTCCGTCTCCGTAAACAGGCAGGCTTTTTCCATGCAGCGCGTTATTAATCATAAGTGGAATTAATTTTTCCGGGAACTGGTACGGGCCATAATTGTTGGAGCAGTTCGTAATATTCGCCGGAAAATGATACGTATCAATATATGATTTCACAAGGAAATCCGATGACGCTTTACTGGCGCTGTATGGGCTGTGCGGTGCATACGGCGTCGTTTCGTAAAAATATCCGCCGTCCTCTTCCAACGAACCATACACTTCATCGGTAGAAACATGCAAAAACTTCTTGCCTTCCTGAAAGCTGCCGTCCGGCAGTTCCCATGCTTCTTTTGCACAGTTCAGCATCACTGCGGTCCCAAATACATTCGTCTGGACAAATACCTCCGGATTGCGTATGCTGCGGTCCACATGCGACTCTGCGGCAAAATGCACAACACGGTCAATATCATTTTCCTGAAAAATCGCCCGGATCGCATCCTTATCACAAATGTCAGCTTTGATAAACGTATAATTCTGCCGCTCCTCCACATCTTTCAGATTCGCCAGATTGCCTGCATAGGTCAATGCATCCACATTAATCACACGTATTTCATCCCCATATTTGCGGAACATGTAGTGGATATAATTGGAACCAATAAATCCGGCTCCCCCTGTTACCAAATAATTTCTCACCATTTCTTCTGTTGTCTCCTTTTTGTTATGATAGTATTTCCTTTAAATATACACTTAATGCATCCTGCCACTGCTGCATTTTAAAATCCGTTGTCAGATGCAGCATCTGATTTTCCAATACCGAATATGCCGGACGTTTTGCCGGTGCCGGGTATTCCGCCGTCGTAATATATTCCACATTTGTGTTCTTTCCGGCCTGCCGAAAGATCTCAGCCGCAAAATCCGCCCAGCTGCACTGCCCTTCGCAGGTTCCATGAAAGATGCCGTAGTTTTCCGTCGGTTCCAGCACATGCATCATCTTTGCCAGTTCAAGCGCGCTTGTCGGTGTTCCATATTGATCACGGACAACACGGATCGTATCATTCGACTCCGCCAGCCGCAGCATGGTAGCCGCAAAATTTTTTCCTTCCCCATACAGCCATGCGGTACGGATAATAAAATAACGGTCGGCAAAATCTCTTACAAACTGCTCACCCGCCAGCTTCGTAGAACCATAAACGCTCTGCGGATCCGGCCGGTCCGTTTCCACATACGGATGATCCGCATTGCCGGAAAATACATAGTCTGTCGAAACCTGGAACAGCTTTGCCCCGGTTTCACGTGCTGCAATGCTTAAGTTTCTCGGCCCTACCGCATTGATCTGAAACGCTTTTTCATACTGCGACTCACATAAATCCACAGCCGTCATGGCAGCGCAGTTCATTATGACATCCGGCTTTTGTTCCCGCACAAACCGCATAACCGCATCCAAATTTGTAATATCCAGTTCCGGTACGTCTGTATTGATGATTTGTACCTGTTCTCCTTCGTAAACTCTGTTTAAAGCCCTTCCGAGCTGTCCGCTGCATCCGGTGATCAACAGTTTTTTCATTCCGATTCTCCTAACTTCGTTTTTATTTCCTGTCTGCTATTCTCCAAGCCCCGATTCAATCAAAGCTACCATTTCCTCCAGCGCTTTTTGTTCGTCCTCACCTTCACAGATCAGTTCGATTTCATCCCCGCTCTTAATACAGGCTCCCAGCACACTTAGTACGCTTTTCGCATTCGCAATATTTTCACCGCCATATTTAAATGTAATAACAGAGCCATATTCGATCGCATTTTTACATAAAACGCCTGCCGGGCGCAAATGCAGCCCCGTCGGGTTTTTTATTTTTACCTTTTGACTTACCATTCCATTTACCTCTATAACATTATTTTTGTAATCAAATCCGCCAGATTTCTGGCCTCGTGATCAATTTCCTGCTGATTTTTCCCTTCTATCATAACACGTACCAGCGGTTCTGTACCAGACGGACGGATCAATACCCTTCCCTCGCCGTGGAATTTTTGCTCCAGCTTCTGAATCGCTTCTTCGATCTCTGCATATTCCATATAGTGCTCTTTTTTATGATTCGGAACTTTTGCGTTGACAAGCGCCTGCGGATAAATCTCCATCACGGATGCAAGCTCTGACAGTTTTTTCTTCGTATCCACCATCACCTGCAATACATGCAACGCGCTCAGCAGCCCGTCTCCCGTCGTGTTGTCATCAAGAAAAATAATATGCCCAGACTGCTCTCCGCCAATATTATATCCATTTTCCCGCATATTTTCCAGCACATAACGATCTCCAACCTTTGTCTTTTCCACATGGATCCCGTTTTCCTGCCCCATAATCGTAAAACCAAGATTGCTCATGACCGTAACGACAATCGTATCTTTTTTCAGAGTCCCTTTCTGCTTCATATAATTGCCGCAAATCGCCATCAGCTGGTCCCCATCTACAAGACTTCCGTGTTCATCTACTGCCAGAAGACGATCCGCATCTCCGTCAAACGCCAGTCCGATGTCCGCTTTTTCATAAACAACCCTTGCTTTTAATTCGTCCATATGCGTGGAACCGCAGTTGGCATTTATATTGGTTCCGTCCGGATTGACATGAATCGGTATCAGCTCCGCCCCAAGCTCCCGAAGCGCCTTCACAGAGGTATAATAAGCAGCCCCTTCCGCACAGTCTGCTACAATTTTCAGCCCATGCAGATTCACTGGTACGCACTTTTTCACAAATTCCACATATTCATCTCTGATGTCAAACCGGTAGTCAATCCTTCCTACCCCGGAACCAATCGGAAGCGTCACATCCTTCATATGATTTTTAATCATCGCTTCGATCTCATCTTCCAATTCATCCGAAAGCTTATACCCATCGCCATTAAAAAACTTGATGCCATTAAATTCCATTGGATTGTGCGATGCTGAAATGACGACTCCCGCGTCTACCTTATGCCTTCTCGTTAAATATGCAACCGCCGGCGTCGGCAGCACTCCCACATAAATCGCATTCGCCCCTACCGAACAAATGCCCGCCATAAGCGCACTCGCAAGCATCCCGCCGGATATGCGGGTATCGCAGCCGACAATCAGTGTCGGCTGATGTTCCTTCTCCCGTGTCAGCACAAAAGCGCCTGCCTGCCCAAGCTGTGTCGCCAGCTCTATCGTAAGTTCTGCTCCTGCCACTCCTCTGACACCATCTGTTCCAAACATTCTGCCCATTTTTATTCGTCCTCCAAATCTTCCTGTTCTGCCGAAGTATCCTGTCCTTCCCTCGCATCCGCGGCAGTATCCTGTCCCTCATCGTCATCCTGTCCTTCATCCGGATCCGCCGCAGTATTATCATTTGTACCGGTATCCTCATCCGGCGTCGTCTGACCGCCCGAAGAATCGTTATCGTTGTTGTTTTCTTCTGATGTAATTGTAAAAGACACTGCTGTCTCCCCTACCACATATTTACTGCTGTCCAGCGTAAGTTTCAGCGGTTTTACATGCCTGCCGGCCGTCAGGCCGCTGACCTCCAGTACCGGCCGCAGCGCGGATACTGTAAGCTGATCCAGATCATCCGCAAGGCCATAGACCTCAATATCCACGTTTCTTTCATTAAAGTCAATCTGGTAGCCTTCCGGCAGGTCATCTACGCCAATGTTTCTGGTCGAAATGGTAAATACCCTGCGTTCCAGCTGCTCAATATCAATCTTTACCGTTACCGCCGCTTCTACCGACTTGTTCAAAGAAACACCGTCCGGCAAATACTGGTTCAAATCTACCTTTTGCTCAAATTTCTCATCTGCGCCCTCTACATTGATCACTTCTTCCGGTATCACAATTGCACTGATCGAATTTAAAATATCCGATTTCCCTTTGATTGTTACTTCTGAAGGTTCCGCTATCGCCTGAATCACTTCAAACCCATCCGCCGGCTTTCCGCTGTAATTTACTTTGATCGGAACCGTCTTCTGCGACACAATGCCTGCTTTTACCGTAACAATGTCCAGACTCAGCTTAAGCCTCGTCGTGTCTACGATTTCACCTTCTTCATCAAGCAAAACCGGCACGACACTGTCCGAAATATCCGTACTCATATTGGACACATCAATCGTTGCCTTTATCGCGTCTATCTTAGATACGACTTCTTTTGGTCCGGATATCCATAACCGGTTCGGTTCTACCACCATAGAACCGATCGCATATCCTTCCGCTGGTTCTCCCTGTGCAGACGGAAGAATTACAAACGCCTGACGCATCAAATCTTCCAATATTACTTTTAACTGCCTCGTCCGCTTCGAAATCGTCAGCTGGCTGGAATGACGCAGCGCTGTAATTTCTATCGGCACGACATTTTCCTTCTCTCCCTGAATCAGTTTTGACATATCCGCAACCGCTTTAAAATCCGAACTGCTCAGTCCTTCCACAATACTGCGATTTCCCCGCACATTAAATGTAACATTCGCAGAATCCGCTTCAATCTCATAATATTTATTTGCCGCCTCAATCACTTCTTCATTTTCAATCGTAATTGCCACTGTAAACGACTTATTCATCACCGGATCATCCAGATTCACAACCGCCATCCACATCGAAACCGCAAATATAAATGCCAGAAGCTTAAGGCCCAGATTTCTAGTCAGTAGTTTTACGGCGTTTCTTAGCATCTTTCAGCCTCCTTTGCAGTGTATGCAGACGAGATGGTTCCGACTCTGCATTTTGAATATTTTTTAGATGTTCACGCAGTCCGTCCTGGTCCAGGCTCCGATAAATCCTTCCGGTTTTTGCCACCGATACCGCTCCGGTTTCTTCCGAAACAATAATAGTCAAAGAATCGCTCACCTCACTGATGCCGATGGCCGCCCGATGCCTCGTACCCAGCTCCTTGCTGATCGTCATGCTGTCAGACAGCGGCAGATAGCAGGTAGCCGCTACTACCCGGTCACCCCTTACAATAATCGCCCCGTCATGCAGCGGCGTATTTTTCTCAAATATATTAATTAAAAGCTGGCTCGTCAGCAGTGAATCCAGTTCTATTCCCGTACGTTCATACTCTGCCAGCACAATATCCTGTTCCACCACAATCAGCGCCCCTGTCTTTACTTTTCCCATTTCAAAAGAAGCCTTCACAAGTTCATTGATCGTCCTGTCGCTGAATCTGCCTGTATCCTGCGACATTCCAAAGTCAAACAGCGCAGCCAGAAATTTTTTTCGTCCAAGCTGATCCAATGCTTTGCGCAGCTCCGGCTGGAACACAACGACAAGCGCCATCAAAGCGACATCTACCATCCTGCTTGCCAGCCAAAGTATCGTGTTCATCTGAAATACCACCGCAAGAAGAATAAACAGCAGAATCACAACAATGCCTTTAAACAGCATCCATGCACGTGTTCCTTTAATCCACACAAGTACATGATAAAAGAAAAATGTAAGAATAAATATTTCCACTAAATCTGTAACTCTGACTTTCTGCGGAATAAGATTAATCCAGGACATATACCTTTCTGCAAACTCCTGTATTATACTGATAAATGCCTGCACAATTTCACTTCCTTTCCTCATCCAATAAACAACCGTCCAGCCAAACCAAACGGCTGCCGAAACAGCCCTGCAGCTTTTTACTCATCGTAACAGTTCAGATAACCCTTGAACTGTTACTACTCATCATCCATATCAATATCCATATCTTCCATCAGCTCCCGGCGCGTCACAGACGATTTTTCCATTTTTCTGTTTCTGCTGTTGGCACTGATCTTTTTCACGGTCTTGGCCTTTGCGGACACATACCGCTTCGGCACCGCTTTCACATAATAATAATATTCATCATCTTCAAACTGCACACGTTCTGTTCTTGTATAATCCAAATTAAAGAAAAAGAACTGTATCACCAAAAGCAGCGCCACACTGATTCCACTGCCAACGGTCAACCGCATGGCCATGCTGCTCATGCCGATCTGTAGATACCCCGCAAAAAAACACAGATACTGAACCAGCATCCCGACTACGATCGCAATTGTCCACGCATAGTCAACAGAAAGCCTGCGTATGACATACACAACCAGCGTAATGAGCACAAACACCGCAATCGTCAGATACATCTCACGATTACCGGCAAACTGCTTAATAATTTCCTGAAATTTTCCGATCAGCTCTTCATCCTCACCGACCACGCTAAGGCTCGTTTCATTTGCCGTGATTCCATTCAAAAAATAGTATGTCACAATGCCGCAGACAGTCGGAATTACCGACACCGGATGCTGCAGCAGGCCATTCGCGACCGGCATCACATACGGTATGCCCAGTGCACATGCGATCGGTGAAAGCAGCGCATTGCAGGCACATCCAGGCGCAAACCGAAAATACAGCAGGTACATCATAACAAACAGCACAAACATAATAACACCCACCGGCATAGATAAGGCATAGCAATGCAATGTAATCAGCGCTCCCGCTGCCAGCAGCATAACCGCCATAGGCAATATGGAACATACAAGCGCTAAGATGAGCAGCAGCGGCAGGCTGTCCAGCCTCTGCATATATCCAATCTTCTGATTGATCAGCATAAAAGCTGCAAATGCAAGCAGGAATTTAAAAACCGGCAGCAGATAAATTTCATATTTTCCATAAAAACTGCGGATCCCTTCCCTGAATTCCAATAAAACTGTCATGCTTTCCTCCTAATGCCCTGTCGGTGTCGTACGGTTTTCCTGTTCATCATAAAGTCTCCCCAAACGTTTCAGACGGCGGTACTGCCGCTTCATGCTCTTTCTGCCTGCCGCGTAAAATACATTTGCATAAATTTCAACCGCTATCAAATAAACTGCCATAAAAAACAGGTATCTTACAAGTATATCTGTTCCAAACGCAATAAGATCCATACTGTCTAACTGCGCCATCAGCTCCTCCAAATAACAGACACCCCACAGCAGCAGAAGGATGCCAAATACAATCGTGCCGCAGAAAAATCCTTTCAGCAGATGCCTTGCCGCAAAATCACTGCGATAAAAACGAATTACCTGCCGGTACTTTTTTCCTTCGCGCTGCTCGTAAGCCGCCAGTTTTGTCATTTCCCGGACACGTTCCTGATCTATCATACAACCTCCAAAATATGCCTGTTTTACCACAATATTATTTTTATTATAACACAGCCATTTGTATATGAAAAGTTTTTTTGTATATGCAGAAGTGAAAAAAGTGTTAACAAAACATTAATTTTGAAAACCCGGAACGATTACTGGATTCCCGGACGCCGTGAGAGGGCCTTTGCCTGGTCTGCTGGGGGACTATTTCTTGGATTCCCGGACGCCGCGAGAGGGCCTTTGCCTGGTCTGCTGGGGGGGGGACTATTTCTTGGATTCCCGGACGCCGCGAGAGGGCCTTTGCCTGGTCTGCCGGTGTCCGTTCCAGAATGCTAAGAATCACTAAGTATTCTGCATCCCACGCTATGAAACCGGACGGGCGCGGCACATAGTCCGCTCCTGGCTAAACGCCAGTAGCTAAAGGCTGCCGCTGGGCTTCGCCCCTGGTTATTTAGCAGAATACTAAGTGATTCTAAGCATTCTTCCAAAGCCACCGGCAGACCAGGCAAAGCCCCTCTCACGGCTGGTTGTGAAAATACTGCAATTCTTCTAATGCTATAGGCAGACCAGGCAAAGCCCCTCTCACGGCTGGTTACGAAAACAGTGCAACTCTTCTAAAGCTATAGGCAGACCAGACAAAGGCCCTCTCACGGCTGGTTGTGAAAATAGTGCAACTCTTCTAAAGCTACAGACAGATCAGGCAAAAATTTCGCTCAGCTGGTTGTAAAACACTGAACGAGTGTTTGGTTTTCGCACTTTTAAAAATGTATTATATTTAGTTTGTTTGCAGTACAATCACGATGTCGCTGTTTTTACGTATCGCCTGTGAATACCAGCCGGATGATGGGGAGCTGCGCTGGCTTCTTGTGACGTTGGAAGAATGCTTAGAAACACTTAGTATTCTGCTAAATAACCAGGGGCGAAGCCCAGCGGCAGCCTTTAGCTACTGGCGTTTAGCCAGGAGCGGATAGCATGCCCCATTGGGTACTATGTGCCGCGCCCGTCCGGTTTCATAGCGTGGATGCAGAATGCTTAGTGATTCTTAGCATTCTGGAATAGGAACAAGAAGCCAGCGCAGCTCCCCATCATCCGGCGTCCGGGTATCCATCTCAACCACCGCCCCGGCGTCCGGGTATCCATCTCAACCACCGCCCCGGCGTCCGGGTATCCATCTCA
>CAOKJJ010000045.1 GCA_948468465.1 uncultured Eubacterium sp.
AACGTGGCTCGGAGCTTGCCGGAAAGACGGAGATGCCTGTGGTTGTCCGCAACTACACCGATGATGAAGCTACGATTATCATGGTGGAGGGCCGCAAAATGAAAAAAAGAATTTAAAGGCGTAAAAAAAGCGTGTTCCCATCCCAGGTACATTCTTGGATGATATCTTTTGCAAGCGCATTCTGTTCCGAAGATGAAAGCCCATCCAGGTTGCTCACAAGATTTGCAATTTCCTGCATGCGTTGTTCCGCTGACTGCCGCCGTCCCTGCTGCCGCCTTGTTTCAGCTTTGGCAATTTCCAATTCCCTGTTTATTGCTGACAGGTTTAAATCTTCTTTTTCTATCTGCGCTATGATATATTTTGCAGCAGTGGATTCCTCTGCATCCGATATAGATTCTGTCAGACGTTCTATTTTTGTACGGATTCTGCCAGCCTTGCTTTCCAGTTCCTTTATCTTTTCTTCATTGTCCTGGACAGGCTCGTCTCCAAGGTACTGCCTGATTGTTTCCGGATCAGCCTCAATCTTTCGGAATATATCCAGTACTTTATTATCCAATACGGCGCATTTTATAAATCTCATATCACAAGCTTCGACTCCCTGTTCGTTGCGTTTCCTGCAGTAATAGTGGCTGAGGATGCCTGATTTCAATTTCTTGCGGGCAACAGCCATTTTGCAGCCGCATTTAGCACAGCGTACTACGCTTTTTAATAGAGGCACGTCGTATTTCATTGTCTTATTGAACGTATTTTTTCTGAAATGATCTTGTGCAGAAAGCCATTTTTCAGCAGATATGAATGGTTTATGGTATCCGGCGCATATAATCCATTTATCGGGGGACTGTAGAACATGTTTTCTGGTTTTTTCGGATGTTCGCCCATATACCATTACCCCATGCGTGCCATCCCAGCTTTCACGTGGGGAATTTGCATCCATCTGGCAGCCTTTATTTGCAAAGAAATCATAAATTTCTTTTGTTGCTTCTACGCAGTAAGGGGATGTAAGCAATTTATACAGGCGCGATGCAGGGAAAAACGCGCCGTTTATTGTCTTGATGCCCTGTTCCTTAAGTGCCACCTGCATGCCCCATAGGGAATAATTGTTTTCAAGGAATACGTCAAACAGCCATTGTATGTGCGCCGCCTCATCTGGTTTTATGGAAAGCGTTACGTGTTTCTTTCCGTTTACTTCTATGCGCTCTAAGGAATATCCCTGCGGTGCCTTTCCGCCCGTCCAGAACCCTTTCCGGGCAAGTCCTTCCAGGTTATCCGTAACCCTTGCGGCAATGGTCTCGCGTTCCATCTGCGCGAAAACCATCGTTACGTACATCATAGCTTTGCCGATCGGCGTGTTTGTGTCTATGTTTTCTTTGATGGAAATGAACATCACGCCTTTTTCTTCTAGGGTGGCATAGATATTTGAAAAGTCCCGGATGTCGCGGGATATCCTATCCAGTTGGTAGACAATCAGAACGTCTACAAATCCATCTTCTATGTCTGCAAGAAGTCGTTTTAAGCCGGGGCGGTTCGTATTCGCTCCGGTGAAGCCTTCGTCTGAATAGGATTCAAAAGACTCAACCTGGCCTTTAAAGCGGAAATCCGCATATTCCTGGCACATGCGTTTCTGGTTGTCTACAGAATCGGATTTGTCTGAATAGACGGACTTGCGTCCGTATGTAGCGAATCTCATAACGGCCTCCTTTCTGCAGCGTTGCGCTGGATGCTGTTAAATTTAAGCGACCTGGTATGTTTTCCGTTGAATCTGTAGACGAATGTATATTTTATTGCTCCTTTTTTGCTTTCAGTGCATCCCAGAATATAAGCGTTTTCATAAAGCCATTTGCGGAATGGGTTTGCTGGTATAGCACGTTTGGCGCAGAATTCCTTAAAGTCATTGTTTGGCAGGATGATCCAGCCGTTCCTGTTTTCACCCATATTCCTAAGCTGCTCTGCATATGCACAGAGTACATCCGTTCCAAAGCCTGGAACGATTGTTTTATTGGTTTGTGTGTTTTTCGGACGATGGTCAGTATTTGTGCGGGATTTGGATGCTGTTTGTCCCACAGACTGTTCGTTTCCCGTATCTGGGATGATGAAGCCGCCTTGTCTTAAGATTGCGGCTACATATGGAATATGTTCTTTGTCACAATCAGCTATAAGGGTAGCTGCTTTTATGCAGTCGTTAATAGTTATATTTTGTTTCATATGTTCCTTGGCCTTGAAATACGTATTGACCAGTTCACGCTGCACTTTCCATGCTAAATCGTCCGTGAATGATTTCACCAGCATCAGGTAGCCGGATTCAGTAATTAGGATAGTTCCATTATTGTTGATTTTCGTTGGACGAATTTCGTCTTTCTGAAAATCAGAAGGTGTAACCTTAAAGAAATCTTCGCCTTCAATAAAATGTTTGCGATTTGCCTTGAAATTTCTGCTTGCTGTTCCACTTGGTCGTTCATGTACTAGGTCTATTTCTTTAAATGTAACTACTCGTTGTTCAGAATAGTCTTTAACCAACAGTTCAGTATTGTTGATAATCACTGTGTTTTGTTCATTATTCATAAAATTTTCCACCTTTCCGCCCTTGTGGAAAATCAAAAACCGCGATATAATTACTTTGCTAGAGTTTACCCCTGTTTGCGGGGGTGCGGTTTTTGTGGTTCTCCACAAGGGGCGCTTCTTGGATGCCCGGTGCTGGTAACACCGGGTGTCTTTATTATACTTTTGAAAGTGCTGTACAGATTTTTATGTATGCATCGGCACTAATTTCTCCCATTTCATAAAGTTCCCTGTAGCGATTGATTTCTGAAACTGAATTAAAACTTCTGTCTTTTTTAGGTTTTAGAACAGGAGCGTCTTTTAGAAGACCAAGTTTCCATGCTAGGCAATACATATGCTTGCACGGTTTTCTACGGAATTGAAAATCGGTGCAGTTACACGTGTTAAGAGTTGCTATGTATGGCTCTGCTGCGCTCCCCTTGATCTGGATACTGTCATCAATTACGTCTTGCACAATATCTTTAATCAGTTTCTTTCCAGATTCAATTCTTTTTACCTGTTCATATTCAGTATGGATTTCTCCAGGCCATTCTCCGATGTTCATCATTTTCATAGGAGCCTCTCCTTTGTTATTTTGTTTCTTTTTTTCTATAACAGAAAATAAATGTCCTTATAACGTTTGCGTATAAACTAAATAAACCTAACCCACCTAAAATACCAGTTATGAGACGTCTGAAATTCGTTGATGATTTAATTTTTAATTCTTGGATACTCCAATCAAATCCCATAATTGCAAGTAATAAGATAGAAATATACATTGGAACAGAAACCATGCAGTTTATTAAAATTGCTGAAAGCTGTCCTATACATACTCCCGTACATCGAGCGCATACAGGAAATTGATGTCCCTTGTAGAAAAAACTTCTATCTGGAATGCGATGGCATCCGCTGTATTCTCCAAGTTCGTCTAAAAAACTTACCATTGTTTGCCGCAATCTTGACATATATGCATTACCTTTGTATTAGAAGTTGTCTTTGTTTTTCCTTTTCCCATACCGCATAATCCACAGAGTATTCCAGGTATGCTGAATAATAAAAAACCAATGCAAGATTTGATCCACCCGAAACCTTTCATCTTGCTTTTTGTTGTAGTTTCAGTTACTGCTTGCGATATTACGTTTTCACTTCCGCATTTTGGACATTTCATGTGTTAATCCTCCTATTTTTGCTTGTTTATGCGTCTCTTCGTAAAGCTGACGATTCTCCCACCGCTTTTTCCTCGACTTCTAACTGGCGGCGGAAATCTTCCACCTGCTCGTCTATGGATTGCTTGTGTCCGGATTTCGTTTCCTGCCGGGTATTCAAAACATCGTCCATCGGCTGAGGGAACTTGTTACCGTAAGCAGGGGAAAATGGTTCTACGCCGTTTCCTTCAAATGAGGAGACTACCTCTTTCATGTAATTAAATACTTCCTGCCTGGTTTCCGGTCGCAGGTTTACAAACTTTTCTACCATGACATAATCAGCTTCGGATAGATGGTATCTGTATGCCAGCATATCCAGTTCATCCGACGGAGCAGGCCTGAATATTTCCCCGGTTCCATTGCGGAGCCATTCTTCATTGACATTAAACTCACGGCAGATGGATTTGAACATTTGATCGGTAATGTTGTCACCATTTTCCCATTTGCTAACAGCAGCTTTTTTTACACCAATTCGCTCACCAAATTTTTCTAAGGTTAGTCCGAGTTTCTTTCTCAGTTCTTTAATTCTTCCATTCATTCCAATCCTCCTTTCTTTTTCAAATATAACACTGCAAAAGTAGTATGTCAAGAAAAAAGTTTATAAAAGAAACAAAAAGCTATTGACAAAGTTTATAAAATGGAATATTATGTTTACGAAAGATACAAAACAACATCAACAGTTAACAGAAAGGAGATGAAAACAATGACAACAGCAAGGCAGTACGAACCAGAGACAATGAAAAGGGCAGAATTTGTGGCAAAGATATTTTCAGAGTTTCCGAAAGAGAAGACTGACAGAGTGCTTGAACTGGCAAATGTTTATCTTGACGGTATTAATGCAGGTCTCAGTTTGTCCGGTGCGAATTTGAATACGCAAAAAGACAGGCAGGTGGCAGAAAGGAGACAAACAGGATGAAAAAAGAAGTAAGCAAACAGGCAATGGATGCCGCCAGGGAGTATATCGGAGAACGCATCGCCCTGGCTCTTTGGGTATCACCCCAGGAAAAGGAAGGGATCAGAGCTATGGGATACGACCCGGACAGGCTGATATGCATTCAACGGTTTAATGATGAAACAGTTTTCCTGCCAGTGCAGTACGGATATCCAATCAGCTTAACCAAAAAGGACGGTGGAGGGCGCAAAGACTTCTGTACACCTGTAGCTAAAAACGGTCTTTCTGTTTACGAGAAAGAAGCAACCAGACTTATGGCGGACATGAAGAAATAACAGAAAGGAGTGAAGGGATGAAAATCACTATTGATGGAACATCGGAAGAGGTTGCTGCCTTTGCAATTGCGGTGCAAAGGCAGCAGAACCAAAATTCTGTCAGCCTTGAAGATTTTGAAAAATTTATTCGGAAATATCAAGAATCTTCAAGTCGATTAGAGTTTGCATAGCTGCCATGGCTCCAAATTCTAAAGCGGGTGTGTAAAAAGCGAAAAAAGGCTCCTGATAGCTGTTTTTCAACTTGATGGCATCTAGCAATGAACAATATTCAGAGTATAATTTTTCTCTGTTTTTTATCATCAGATCAGATATGTTGCTGTGCACTATGCTGGCTAATTCATTTTTTGTCATTTTACTTTCTCCTTCCTTATGTACTCGGCTGGTTGCAGCAGCCTGTACAAGGATTATAGAACGGAGAAGTTGAAACTTCAATAATAGAAAGGAAACCAAAAACATGAAAAACATTGAATTCGTATTAGACAGCCGCGAGGTGGCTGTCATGGTCGGGAAAGAACACAAAGAACTGCTTCGGGACATTCGGAGATATGTGGAGCAAATGGATGAAGTTAATAAAGAAGCATTTGATAAAGGCGAGGGAGGAGAGCGCAAGATTGCGCTTACCGATTTTTTCAGAGAATCAAGTTATGTAAGTGAACAGAATAAATCACTTCCATGCTACCAGGTCACAAAGAAGGGCTGCGAGTTTATTGCCCACAAGCTTACCGGGACAAAGGGGACAGAGTTTACGGCGCGCTACATCAACCGTTTCCATGAGATGGAGGCTGCGCTGAAAGACGACAGGAACATTTACAAGATCAAGGATACGAGCCTTGGCGAGATCACCAGTTTCGTCCGGGAGATGGACAAAGTCATGCGTGACCAGAATTCGCACCCTTCGGATATTGCAGAAGCATTCAAAGGGATTTGTGAACAGTTTGGAATTGCGTTGCCAGACAATTTCGTCAAAGAGCCTGCGGTAGTAGAACCAACGTATTTCATGCCGCTGTCGGAGATTGTGGCAGATCAGGATTAGGTCTGTGGATTCAAAATCTTATCAACAATTAACGGAAAAGGGGCGAACAAGTTGGATACAAAACAAATTGAAAACATTCCAATAATTAACAGAAAGGAGGTAGGCAGAAGTGAATGAAGGTAAGGTTTGCAACTGGCTTTCAATTAATCTGCCGGAGAATTGCCCGAATGTATGTATTTCATTCAAGCGGGAACTTGCAGAAATGCAGATAAAAAAATTTGGAGCCAGGCCACTTTACGGCCTTGATGGCAGAAAAGAGGACTGGCTCCCGTTAGAAATTTTTATAACCTATGGGGGTTCGCTAGCCCCAGATCAGCGACTTCAGGAAACTTAGGCTGACCGTCTCCGCACCATTTGAAACGTAGTTCTGTTACATTGCTTCCGGATGCAAGGAGACGAACTTCTCCCCAACCAAGGGAATTGTAACGGGCGCGGACGATAGAAACAGTTTCATTTGTAACAGATTGGCAAACAATAATATCCATTAACATTATCCCTCCTTCCTTATGTACTTGGCATTGGCAGATGCCTGTACATAGATTATAGGACGGGGAAAAGAAAACATCAATAATTAGAAAGGAAACATCGTATGAACGAGATTCAGATTTTCAACAATGAAGAGTTCGGGCAAATCCGAACAGTTTTAATCAATGAAAAGCCATGGTTTGTCGGCAAGGATGCGGCAAAAGCTCTTGGATATGAAAATACCAAGGATGCAATCAAAAAACATGTTGATGAAGAAGATAAGATTATGGGGGCGCAAAACGCTACCCCATCCATAACAGACAGCATGGGGCGCATTCAGTATCCGACATTGATCAACGAATCTGGCCTGTACTCCTTAATCTTTGGCAGCAAATTAGATTCGGCAAAGCGTTTCAAACACTGGGTAACAAGCGAAATCCTCCCAGCGATCCGAAAGTCAGGCATCTACGGTACGCATTCTTACAAGCTGAAAGATGCAACGCTGCCTGAGGTTTCCAGCCTGCTGCATGAAGTGACGGGATTTCTGCGTGAGATGGACAAGGTCATGCGGGCACAGAATTCGCACCCATCAGATATTGCGGAGGAATTCAAAAGCGTATGCGGGCAGTTCGGGGTTGTGGAACTTTCGGAAAGATTTGTAAAAGAGCCTGCAGCAGTGGAGCCGACGTATTTCATGCCGTTGCCGTGGGTAGAAAATGATGGAGAGTGACAATATTTGTCATACAAGAAGCTAAGAGAGAGTGAGGTAAGAAGATGGATTATGAAAGAACTTCAAAAGAAACAATTCAGCGCGTAAACAGGATAGTCAATAAGATTGTTATGGCTATCGAAAATGAACCGGAATGTACTTATGAAGATGCCATGCATGCGCTTGAATGTGTGAAAAGTAATTACCAAAAAAAAGGAAACGACCTTTTAAATGATATCAACATTCAAAAGGTCGCTGAGTTTGGAGGATTATTGTACTAATCCTTCTTTGATGGGTATGTTTGGACAAAACCAACTGGACGTCGCTGATAAAGCTCGCACTTGGCGGAAAAGCCGCAAGTTTTATGGTCGCCACATCCGCATTCAACAGAAACAACTGTGTTGTTATCCCATGTAAGCACAATGTTTCCGGTATGTCCGGCATAAGGGCAAAAACCAATATCACCACTATTATGCATGAAAAATCGCTCCTTTCCTGAGTACTCGGCATTGGCAGATGCCTGTACATAGATTATAAGGCAAGGGATGGGGACGATCAATAACGAAACACAATCATAACAATAGTTAAAAGAAAGGAGAAAACAATATGTTTACACAGCAGAAAGAACTTACTCAGAAACAAATCGCAGATGCTGAAAAACTCTGTAAGATCAGACAAGGCATCCAGCCAGAACAATGGCCGTTATTGAGAATGATCTTTATGGCATATATGGATGGCATAGGAACAGGAATGCAGATTTCCGGGCAGGACAGCAGGAATAGTGTACAGACAGGGAGGTAAAAAGTGGATAAAGATAAAGAAGAGGAGTTATCAAGGTTGAAAAGGATCCTTGATGCTAACCTTGCACGTATACCGAAACATGTGCTTAAAACGAAATATAGATTCGCATATAAAAAGATCAAAAAAGAAATCCGGAAATTGGAAAAGGAAAAATTTAAATGTTTAGATAATTTCAATGATAAAACAGTCCTTCATTATTGTACAAAACAGGAAATGGCGGATGCATTTGAAAAATATGGAGGGTTGGACTGGATGATTGGCGAAGAGGATGCCCTAAAGGAACTGACTGCCGATATGGCAGGATTTAAGCCAGAAAAGAGCCAGCGTGTCATCATTGATTACGACAAAGGGTTCGGAAAATTCCTGGTTCGAAGGATTTATATGGATTACGGGATGCTTGAGGACATCCCGTAGAAGAAATTTAGTCTTTTAAATGTACACAGAGTGGGCATGAATCATCTGTGCATTCTGAATGGTGCGGACATTTTGAACGGTCAAAGCTTTCACCATAGTTGTCAAACAATACAATTTCGGGACAGCCTTCATAAGGGCACGTTCGGAAAGTGCCGCCAGAAATATAAGTTTTATCCATAAAGAATCCTCCTCATATGTACTCGGCTGGTTGCAGCAGCCTGTATACAGATTATAGGGTAGGAGGCGGGAACAATCAATGATATGCAATAGAAAGGAGATGAGGAAGGGTGGATGAGGAAAAGAAGGCATGGCTAAAAAGCATAGGCGCGGCAGAGTTTCCAGAACCGGTTAAATATATCTATACGTTTCCGGAATATAGAGGAGCCTTCAACCTTTCAGAGCGTTATTTGGAGGAAACGCCGCTGGAAGAGTTGAAAGCCCAGTACCAGAAAAACAAAGTCTATGCAGAAGAAATTGTTAGATGCGGAAAATCACGGGATGATTTTCACCGAGGTGTTGAACCTCTTTAAACAGGCCGTATTTTTCAAAATAAATCAAGGTTTTCTCAATTTCTTCGCGAGGAATGTTCAGATAATCAAGCTCCTGTAGGGCTATGTAACCATTTTTTGAGAGTATTGTGATAGCTTTAAAAATCTTTTTTTGATTATCTGTATTGCAATGATCATCATAAAACATTTTATTTCTCCCTTTCTGTGTACTCGGCATTGGCAGATGCCTGTATACAGATTATAGGGTAGGAGGCGGGAACAATCAATAATGAAACACAGCAGCATCAACAATTAACAAAAGGAGGTAGGGAAAATGACTAAAAAACAGATTGACGAATCTATAGACGCAAAAAAAGTGGAAAAAGGCTGCAGGCATATTTTCAGCTACATGGTCAGGGAAGGGTTTACGCTGGCCGAGGTGTGCCGCCTGATAGTTTCAATGAGGGACGTTAAGAACAGAATGCTTACCGTCAGCCCATTGAAACGTATCAGCGAGCTTAATTATTCAGAGTGCATAGATGATTCTATGTCCTGGTCCTTCCATTCCTCGGATGACCAATTTTGTTCCTGCAGTTCCGAAAAAGCAGACTCGTAGGTGTAAAAATACAGTTTCGCGAGTTCCTTTGCCGTAAGGACGTCAGGATCGCCGTTCCGGGTAGCCGCGCATTGCTTTCTCAATTTGCTGTAGGTTTCTTCATACCTGTTTTTGCAGAAGATCTTTGCAATATTATGCGCAGCAGTTTCGGGATTAATTTGGCACATGGTATTTTTCTCCTTCCATATGTACTCGGCTGTTGCAGCAGCCTGTACAAAGATTATAGGGCAAGGGAATGAATCATGTAAACAATAAAATATGAACAGGGGGCACATTCCATGAAAGAACAGGAAATTAATATAAAACTGGAATTGACGGAAGGATATCAGAAGCGGTTCACCGAAAGCTACTGCCGCAGAGTGTTGGCAAAGAGGAACCAGCGGCTTATCCCTCCAAAGGCAACGACAGAAAGAAAGGAGATACAGGATGAACATTAAAGTATCAAGTGTTAAAGAAGCCTGGGAGTTGGCAGACAGGCTTTTCCCTACAGACTATGAAAAGGATGAAGGAAGGAGCAGCCGCACCGGACATCCTATATATTACTCGACAGTAGAAAACACAAACGCATGGATTTCAGATTTAGGAAGCGCGCTTGAACTCAATTATGACGGAAAGTCGGAAAATATCTTGATTGAGCAGAACATAGCTGACCCTTCCGGATTCAGCTACAAGATATTTATTTCAGATTCAAGCGATGCTATTTCTCTGATAGCGAGTGGGCTGCAGGCGAGTTCGGAACAGAATTTTGTCGAGGTATGCTACGGTAGTGCATGTGCAAGCATGGGTAAATACATGGGTATAATACCAGACATTTATAAAAAACCCGGCAAATTTTACGCTATTCTGACATGCAGGCCTAAAGATGGTAAAAGCCCAGAATACGAATTGACAGTTTGCTAGGGGGCTGTGTATGAAGATCAAGATGGACAAGGGCTATATCATAATCATTGAAGCGAATTCCACGCAGACCGCCGTTCTGAAATCTTGGGGTGGCATGATGAAATGGAATAAGCGGCAGAAATGGTGGGAGGGGCTGGTGTGTGCGGAACTGCTGAACAGACTTGCAAAGCTGATCCCCCTGCCAGAACCGCTGAATGCGGAGCGGTATCGTCTGAACGCAGTGCAGGAGGCAGTGGATGCGGAACGCGTGCGGCCGGCAGTGGACTTGAAGCCGCTCGCAAAGTATCCGGTAAAAAGGAGCCTTTACGCACACCAGATGAGGGCCGCAAACATGGCATTGCTTACATTTGGACTGATTGATATTTCGGAAGGGAAAATCAATGAAAAGGTATTTGACTAAGAACTGGCATCTGATACTAGCCGGGATTGCGCTGACAGCTTTTGCGGTGCCGTATACATACAAAGTAAGAGGGTATTTTGCTATAGGCGGCGAGTGGCTGATCCTGCCAGTGATATTGATGGCTGCGTATCTTGTAAAAGCGGTCATGCGGGATATATTCAACATAATGTATTTTGAGGATGGTGATGAAAAATGACAGGCATGTGGGAAAAATCACTGGACAAGGTATTGCTTAAGTTCGGAGTGACCAAGGAAGCATTACAGGAGAATGCTGCGGAAGAACTGGAAAGCACGTTGCAGGATTACTATGATCTTGCAAAACAATATAGTGATATGCTTTCAAAATTCTGTTATGAGGATAAGCCTGTAAGAAAAAACGGCGTCTGGCTATGTCCTGAGTGCCACAGGCGTGTACAGATGCACCACACGCACTGCCATTGGTGTGGAAAGAAGATGGGATGGGGAAAGTAAAATGCTTTCGATGTTTCATTCGGGTATGTGGAAAGGAGATGGAAATATTGGATGGAGCAAAAAGGTGTTTAACTGGCCAGTCTGAAAGCGGACTATGCGGCGCTGCCGCTTATTGCAGCCAGCCATATAATTGCTGCGCGGAATGCAAAGAATACTGCAATATACGGTGCGGATGGCTGGATAGGGATTTCAAAAAGCCGGAATGTATCCAGCTGCGTGATGGTGAAGGCAGGAGCGGATTGGACAGGCTGCTGGATACGTATAGGAATATTGTATTTTTTGATGTAGAAACGACCGGGTTTAACGCGCAGGCGAACCGGATCATAGAGCTGGCCGCGATCGGCGTCCGCAGGAACTTTGAAGGAAAAGCGGAAATCTGGCAGGAAATGGATGTTTACTGCAAGCTGCCGGACGGTCGGAAAATCCCTGAAAAGATAGTGGAACTGACTGGCATAACAGACCAGATGCTCGCAGAGCAGGGCATATCAGAGGATGAAATGGCGGCGCAGTTTGCAGAAATCATGATCGGGGAAGACAGCGCAGATTTTTTTGAAAACCTGAAAGGCACGCTGCTTGTGGCACATAACGCACAGTTTGACCTTAATTTCACCGGATTTCTTTATGTACTGCAGATGGTGCATGACAAAGAGGGGCCGCAGTACAGGAAGTGGCTGAATGAATTTAACGATGCGGATTATCTGGACACGCTTACTGTCTATAAAGACCGGGCGGCATATCCGCATAAGCTTGCAAACGCCATTGAACATTATGGACTTCAAGGCAAGGTTGTGAACTCGCACAGGGCGATTGACGATGTAAAAGCGCTGCTGGAAGTAGCTAAGGCTATGGGCAGGGAACGTGACGATTTGCGTGACTACATAAATATTTTTGGATACAATCCAAAATACGGCGCAAGCGGCAGGCGTCTTAAAAAAGTTGCCTATGTGGAGCAGCCGTTCAGAGACGGGATTGCTTTGCCAGACCAGACACTGCCTGCATTGGTAGCAAAAGGAGGTGGTGCCAAATGATGACGGAAAATGGGAAACGGAGTAATGGTTTCGCTTTTCTGTTTGAGTGACCTGAGATGGGTTGTGGAAAAACATTGACAGCCATTGCAACCATGGGTGCGGCGTATCAGATGCGGGCAGTTGACCGGGTGCTCATTATAGCACCAACCTCTGTTGTAGCCGTATGGCCAAAGGAATTTGACGAGGCGGCGGATTTTCCGGTTACCTGCAGGACGATGCTTGGGGACAAGCGGTCGCGCCTGAAAGCAATATCGGACTTGGAAAAGTACCGGTATCCAAAGTTAAAAGTGGCAGTTATTAATTACGAATCGTGCTGGCGGGAGGATATCTTTGAAGCACTGTTGGAATACCATGCAGATATGATTATTTGCGACGAAAGCCAGCGCATTAAAACACATAATGCGCAGCAGTCCAAGGCAATCCATGAATTGGGGGATGCGGCAAAATACAAGCTGATCCTCTCCGGGACACCCGTCCAGAACGATGCCATAGACATCTGGTCACAATACCGTTTTTTAGACCGGACAGTATTCGGGGACAGCTTCTATGCATTCCGGGGCCGTTATGCAATCATGGGTGGCTTTAACAACAAAAAAATTGTAGGATACAAAGATTTAGACGGACTTGTGCGCAGGGAACACAGCATTGCATTCCGGATCACGAAGGAAGAGGCAATCGACCTCCCGGAGCAGACATTTGAAACGCGCCGGATTGAAATGACAAAAAAAGAGCGCAACCTGTATGATGCGCTCCGTAGGGATTCCTACGCGGAACTGGCAAACGGCGGACAGGTGACGGCAACGACCGTCCTGACAAAGCTCTTGCGCTTACAGCAGCTGACTGGCGGCTTTTTAGTACAGGACGATGCGGAAAGGCCGGAACAGGTGAGCACAGCGAAACTGGATGCGTTGAAGGATATCATATTGGATTATGTCATTGGGGCGGGAAGGAAGCTGGTGGTATTTGCCCGGTTTATTGCGGAGGTAAAAGCAATCATAAAGCTTGCCGAAAACACTCTTCCATCAGGGAAAAAATCGGTGTCCATCTATGGGGATATCAAGAAAGAAGACAGGGGGCCTCTGGTACAGCAGTTTCAGACAGACCCGGATACAGTCCTTTTCATCGGCCAGATAGATACTGCCGGGACCGGCATCACGCTGACAGCCGCCGACACGTGTGTCTACTACAGCAAAAATTTTAACTATGCAACGTATGAGCAGTCTTTAAGCCGCATCCATAGGATTGGCCAGCGCAACACATGTACCTATATAGACCTTGTAGTCGCGGATAGTGTGGACGAAGCAATTACGGTCGCACTCCGAAAAAAAGAGGATCTGGCAAAGACAGTAGTGGATGACTGGAAGAAAATATTCAAATAAGGAGATGATACCATGCAGCGCAAGTATGAATTAAGCATAAGCGCAGATTATGTCCCGGAATGGGGCGTAACAGAGGCCGTCAGGGAGTTTTTTCAAAATGCCATTGACGAACAGCAGCGCGACAGTGAGAATACAATGTTTTTTGAATACAGCACAAAGGAGCAAAGCATCCGTATCGGCAACAAGCACAGCGATCTGGATATAAAGACGTTGCTGTTTGGGGAATCAACCAAGCGCGGGAAAGAGAAAATGATTGGAAGCCACGGCGAGGGCTACAAGATCGCAACCGTTGTATTGCTGCGGAACAAAAAAGAGGTCACTTTCCAGAATTACTGCAGGCGTGAAATCTGGAAACCGCGTCTTGTAAAATCACGGAGATATAACGGTGCAATGGTTCCAACATTCTTTGTGGAAACAGAATCTGTGTGGAAAAAGGTACCAGAAAATAGTCTGGTTATTGAAATAGGCGGCATAACGCTGGAAGAATACGAAGATATAAGGAATAGTAACCTGCATTTGCGAGAAGACATAAGCCGCAGGGAGACCAGCAAAGGGGCCATACTGGAAGGCGAGGAATTCAAGGGTAAAATATTTGTCGGCGGCCTATACATATGCAAAGAACCGCGCTTAGATATGGGGGTTGACCTAAAGCCTAAATTGGTGCATTTGGAACGCGACCGGAACCTTGTCAAGAGCCTTGATGTGCAGATGCTTGTATCAGACATGATCGAAGAATTAAAAGATACAGAACTGACCAAAAAGGCGTTTGGAACTTTTGCCGGGGAATATATCTCATCCTATGAAGTAGATGAGAAGGTCAAAAATGATATCGCAAAAGATTTTCTGGAGCAGTATGGAGAAAATGCGGTTCCAGTTCGCAGGCAGGAGGAAGCGGAGGAAATCCGGAAAATAGGGAAAAAACCAGTAATTGTTTCATTAGCGGAAAAGAATATCATTGAAAACGCAGATGTTTATCAGGTTAAAACGCAGGAGCTTCGGGCAGACAGGAATGCTATGCATCCTCTCGACCGTCTTCGGGCATTTGCGACTCGAATGAAAGACCTGCTGATGAGCGAAGAATATGAAGAGTTTTTAGAAATTATAGGGCAGATAGAAGAATTTTTAAATTAAGGAGGATACTTAAATGGCAGAAGTAAAAAGCGCGCTGATCGGATTGATCGAAAGATATGAGGAGCTTCGGGCTTTGAAGGAAGAGCTTGCCGAAGCAACCAAGGATATTAATGAGGAATTTAAGAAAATACAGGAAGAAATCGTAGAGCAGATGGTGGATGATGACATTCCATCACAAGGATTTGGGGATTACAGCTATTCCCCACAGATTGCAACGCACTATTCCTTCATTTCAGAAGAACTGCTTGCAGAAAAAGGGATTGATAAGATGGCAGTTATGCGTGAAAACGGGTACGATTTCCTGATCAGAGAAGCCATCAACCAGCGTTCGCTGGAATCTGCCATGAAAGAGGCGGCAGCAGAAGAGGACGGAATTCCGGAAGACATTTTGGAAATTGTAAAAAGCTATAATGAGCTGAAAGTAGTTAGAAGAAAAACGCGGAAAGGGACAATGAATTCGGCAAGGAAGGCCGTGGCAGGCGCGAAAAAGGCGGTGAAATAATATGTATCAGGAGATGGATGAAAACGGGCAGTATCAGCTGGACTGCCGCCTGGATTCCGAAAGGGATCTGGAAGAAAATGTGAGCATTATGATCACGTTTGCACATAAACAGCTTGAAGCCAGGGTTGGTGACAACTTTGTTAAAAACAGATATGAGGGCTACGGGCTTCTTTCGGAGCAGTTTTCCGGGCTTGCAAAAGTCTTGAAAGAAGTCGGGAATGGAATGTCAACATTCTTAAAAATCATGCCGCTGGGGGACAGCCGTGCCATTGACGCTGTGGCATCAATAGAAAATTCACTGGCCGATGTGATAAAACAGGCCGTGCAGATGGCTGCAGAAGCACACAGGATAAATGACGATCTGTATCATAACGCATCCTTGGAAACAACACCGCTTGAGGATTATATGGCAGAAAATGACGGGTTCAGCGAAGTAGAAGAAGGTACTTCGGATGTTTCGCCTGAATCTACAGATTCCTCAGATGCGGATGCAGCAGGCGGGGATGAAACAGAAACTGACGGCGGTGAATTATAAAAACAATATTACAAAAAAACAAGGAGGATACCAAGATGGCAAAGACAAACGAAGTTGCAACGAATGAGGCATTTAAACTCATTCCTATGTATGCTGGGCTGGATGAGGAGCTGAAAGCAGAGATCGAAGATGAATTGGATGATTTTGAGGACGCTGGCGGCATTGATTGTCGCAGGATCAAGATGCCGACTGGGAACAGTAAGGCGTTTGAAGTGGAAAGCGACAATCCGGATGACCCGGACATGGAAAAGGAGCTGCGTGGAGTAATTCTTTTCACACATAAAATGAATGCCCGCTGGGAGGGTGATTACGGCGGCGAGAACCGCATGCCTGTATGTTCGTCCTGGGATGCGAAGCAGGGTGTGGAATTTGAAACGGGGGCGGTCTGCAGTTGTGATACCTGTGAATACAACGAATTTAAGTCAAATGGCGAGGGGAAGGAGTGTAAAAACACGCGCCGCATCTACCTGATGCTGGACGGAAAGAAGCACCTTTATCTTCTGACTGTTCCGCCGACTTCTTTAAAATCTGTAAGTAAGCAGTTAAAGCACCTGATTTCTAATGGCCTGCCATTGACGCGGATGGCGGTAACGTTCCGGCTTGAATCTGCGAAAAGCAAGGGCGGTAAGGACTATGCAAAAATAACGGTGGAAAAGAGCGGGGAGTTGACCAAAGAGCAGGGCGATCTGGCACGGAAGATGCGCGAGGAAATTAAAAAACAGTATACGACCGTGGGCGTGGACAATGATGATTACAATGTAAGCGGTGCAGGCGTTGGAAACTCTGCGCTGGAAACTGTACAGACGGCAGATGCGCAGGCGACAGTGCCAGAGGAAGGTTTTATGGAAATCCCGGACAGCATTGAGGATGGAGAACTTCCATTTGTTTAATAAAAACAGCGGTGGCATTTGCCGCCGCGCTGCATGCAAGCGCGAAGGAGTATGTAAAAGATTCAAAGAAAGCAGGGCATAATATATGGTATCGCAAGACATTGACATTGACCGTTTGATAGATTACAAATCGGAATATTGGGCTTATATAAAGAAGCCGCACGTGAGCGGGAAAAACCTGACCGGTCTGTGTCCTTTCCATGATGACCAAAATAACAGCTTCTCTGTAGATTTGGAAACTGGGAAATGGCATTGCCTTGCAGAGGACATCGGCGGCAATTTCTTATCTTTTTATGCAAAGATACATGGACTTGGAGATGGGAAGGAAGGTACAACGGCGGCTTATAAGGAAATACTGGAAAAATACGGCGTGGAATTGGATAAGGATTCTGGAAAGACGGAGAAAAAGCCAATGCTAAAGGGTTATAGCCTTTCGCAGTATGCCTTTGAGAAACATCTTCCAGAAAATTGGTTAGAAAGTGAGTGCAGGGTTACAACCGTACATGATAGGTACTTTAAGTCAGATTATGTAAAGATTCCATACATGGACGAACACGGAAAGGAAGCTACATATAGGAAACGGTTTGCTGACAAGGAATTCCGCTGGAAGAAAAATCCGCCTGGAAAGAAACTTGGAGACCTGATCAGGTTTTACGGCGAATGGAAGATGCAGCAGATTCGCGCTGCAGGGTATGCGGTACTGGTAGAGGGTGAGAGCGATACGCAGAGCCTTTGGTATATGGAGCTTTCCGCACTTGGTATACCGGGCGCATCCATGTTCCGGCCTGAACATTCAGGGATGCTACAAGGCCTTAAGTTATACATACATCAAGAACAGGATGGCGGCGGGGAAACTTTTTTCAGGAAAATCACCGAGGGATTAAAAACTTACGGATTCATCGGGGAAGTGTACCGTTTTTCTTGTGGCCAGATATCGGGATGCAAGGATCCGTCAGATGTTTTTATAAAATTCGGAAAGGAAGACGGAAATAAGAAAATCCTGAAGCTGATTGGCGGCGCAGAAAAGGTAGACCTATCTGCGCCTGCCCCTGCAGCATCCCTGGAAGGTGCGCCAGTCAGCCTGCGGCAGGCAGACGGATGGGAGTATTCAGAAGATGGGATTAAGAAATTCAATAAAAAATCTTATGCTAATGAACTGGTCTGCAGAACACCAATCATTCTGAAACGAAGGTTAAAAAGCCTTGACACGGGGGATGAGAAAATAGAAGTCGCATTCAAGCGGGACGGAAACTGGCACAGTGCAATGTTCCAGCGTAGCACGCTTTTTACCAGCCGGGGGATTGTGGCATTATCCGACTTAGGATGCACGGTCACATCAGAAAACGCCAAGCAGGTGGTGCAGTTCCTTTCTGCACTGGAATCGGAAAACATTGACCTGATCCCGAAAGCAGATGCCACGTCCACATTCGGTTGGCAGCCGGGAGGGCGGTTTATCCCAGGACGCGAACAGGGCATTGTGTTAGACGTAGACCCGTCACAGCAGGGTGCGGCTGGGGCGTACAAAAAGGAAGGTACGCTGGATGGCTGGGTGGAGACGATGCGTCCACACAGGGAGAGGGACAAGTTCCGATTTATTCTTGCTGCAAGCTTCACGGCGCCACTCCTTAAAATTATAAAACAGCGCACATTCTTTGTGTACAATTGGGGCAATTCCAAAGCTGGAAAGACGGCAGCGTTAAAAGCTGCGCTGTCTGCGTGGGGCGATCCGGAACGTCTGATGGTAAATTTCAATGCAACGCAGGTCGGCCTGGAGCGCACTGCTGCCTTGTACCGGGATCTGCCACTGGGGATTGATGAACGCCAGCTTTCCGGGGGCAGGCAGGATGACCTTGAAAGGATCGTTTATATGATTGCGAACGGAAAAGGGAAAGTGCGGGGTGCAAAGTCGGGTGGCGTACAGAAAACTTATTCATGGCGCACGGTCGCGATCGCTACGGGTGAAGAACCGCTGGCGCGTGAAACAAGCAAGGGCGGTGTAAGCACACGTGCTTTAGAATTGTATGGCGGACCGTTTGAGGATGAGCAGTCTGCATCACTTATGCATCAAAAGTCTGCAGATAACTGTGGCCATGCCGGTCCTGAATTCGTGAACAGGATTGTAAAATTTACAGAAGAAAGTATCTGCGAATGGTACAGTCGGATGCAGCTGTATGTAAACAGCATTTCGGATGGGAAATCTGGAAGCCATGTGGCTGGGGTGGCGGCAGTCGCTCTTGCAGATGCACTGATAGACGAATGGTTTTTTCTTGGAAAAGAATCAGCGGATTCGGATACGCTGTCGGTCTGCAGGAAATCATGGGAACGCGCCATGGACATGGCAAAAGCAATCATGGAAGAACTGATGTCGCGTACAGTCGGTGATACGAATGAAAACGCGGTGCAGTTTATTGCAGACTGGGTGATTTCAAACAAGTCTGCATTTGGCGAAAAGGCGATTGGGACGTGTTTTGGGAAAATGTCAGAATCTGGGAACGTGGCGTATATCTTTCCGTCCCTTCTGCACAGGGCTTTAGAGCAAGAGGGGTATTCTGCAAAAAAGACACAAGCATATATGGCAGAAAAAGGGCTTATTTCATCTGTTTCAAGGAAAGACAACAAGGGAAAAACATATTCTGTAGTAAGAAAATTTGATGGAAGAAATGTAAGGTTTGTCGAATTCTTTATTGGAAAGCTGTCAGAAAAAACCGATCCGATAGACGACGCAATGAATGACGAAGATACCGGACGCAGCGGTGAAGGAAACGGACAGATGACGATAGACGGCTTCATGGCCCTGCCGGATGATGTAGATCTGCCATTCAGTGATTAGGAAAGCGAGTGTGATGAGATATGAAAGCAATAACCGTTTTGCAGCCGTGGGCATGGCTTCTTGTTTCGGGAAAGAAGCGTTGTGAAACACGGTCATGGAAAACAAATTACAGGGGAGAAATTCTGATCCATGCAGGGAAAAAGGATATGACAGGTACGATGATGCGGGAGACATTATTTGAAGCAAGATGCATGAAACGGGCGGGAGTGTCCCGTGCGGAAATTGTAACCGGTGCTATCATTGGAAAGGCAAACCTTGTGAACTGTGTACGGATTGATGAAGCGATACGTGAGCTTATCAAGAAACAGCACTTTGATGAATATGCGTTCAGATGCTTTTCACCTGGGCGGTATGCGTGGGTGATGGAAAATCCGGTATTGTTTGATACGCCAATCCCTGCAAGGGGAAGACAAGGGCTTTGGAATTTTGATGGGAATTTGTAAATACGGAGGAAATACGGTAATGTATGGATTATTTGAAGTTACAGCAAAAGATGAAAGCGAAAACACGCGGATTGTTTATGGCGTACACTATAATATAGCGACTAACAGGACATATTTTTTGTTTTTTGATGAAAACAGTGTTGACTGGATTTGGATGCCGGCAGATCTCTTTGAGCCAATAATCCCCAAAAACGGGCTTTGTTATTAGGGAGGGCGTAAATGAACAGGAGCAAAAAAGGCGTTATGCCAGAAATCACGAGGGAAATGTACAAAAGCATTAAGAAATACGACAGGCAGCAGTTCACGGCGTTCTGTACGAATTTGTATAAATATGGGTACGAAGACGGTAGGGAGAGCGTTCCCGGCATTGATGTAGAAAATATCATAGAAGCTGTGTCTAAGGTGAAGGGCATAGGAACTAAGAAGATGGGAGATATTAAGGCGGCTATTAAAGCTATGTTTGATGGAGGCGAAGAAGATGACAAGGCATGAAACTGCGGCGATCATCAATGATAAACGCAATTTTGCAGATGGACTGGATGATTATACAGAGATCAATATTGCCAGAAAAATGGCAATAAACGCTCTGCAAGCTAAAAGCACTGAGGATCAGACAAAAAAATACGCTGCTATGATAGAAAGCTTTGAATGCGATTTTTCTTTAGCAATAGAGCCAGGCGGAACGTATGGACTGGACGATCTTCAAGTAAAGATTGAACGGAGCGATAAACGTATGCTTGCAGATATCAAACTTTTGCAAGAACTTTCATATGGAGTGAGGCATGGCATTTTAAAAATCGTAAAGCAGTTGGAAGATGGGTGAGGAGAATGAGCATGAATTTGAGTATTGCACCAAGGAAAACGACCGATCGGGGCGGCTACTACTGCATGCCGCTTAAGAAGAATGTTCCGCAGGGGCATGAGGACTGGCAACCAGCTGTATGCCCGGAATGTGGGAGGGAGTGTTGGAGGATGCCGCTTGCGGAAATAGCAGAAGCAAGTGGGGCGAAGCCACTCTGTACAGAGTGTGCGTTGAAAAAGGGAGCAGAGAATTGATGGATAAAGGAATCTGTAAATATGCAATTCCAATGAAACCACCATATGAATTTCCATTTGCCTGTGCGGTAATGTATGAATGCAGATGGAAAGAAGGCGGCAGGAATATGTACAAATCTTGTCCAAGGTTTCAGATTGGCCAGAACAGAGAAAGGGACGGGCTGGAACTAAGGGGAATGCGGGTTATTAAAAGATACGCTGAAATAAGAAAAGCGTTGGAAGATCCAACGGTGAAAAAATAATTATTGAGAAGCATAGAAGATTGGGAAAAACAGAAGAATTGTTAGATATGCTTGGAGTAATAATGGAGATGGCAAAGGATGGACAATAATTTTTTTCAGGAATCAACAAATGCGTACATTGTGGCATACAATACAGCAATGGAGCAAATGCATAATCCAAGCGCAGCCGCGCAGATTGCAATGGCTGTGACTACGACATATATGATGATGTCTAAGGCAGAAATGAAACAGGAACAACAGCAGCAGGAGATTGGACTGAATATAATAAGCGCATTGGCTGCTGCCGCAGTAAAACGGGATGGCCAGGATGACGGTGAGGATTCTGAAAAGAAGTAACACTAGCTACACTGAAAATTCTTAAAGTGTAGCCTATAGTGTAGCGGTAAAAATCAGTAAAACAGTGGGTTTGTTAAGTGCCGCTACACTAGCTACACTTAAATTAAAAAAATATAAGTATATATAGAAATTATCGCAAATAACAGCATTACATGCGATAATGCGATAATTTCTTAAAAAACATGATATATGTTCTGAAATAGGTGTAGCGCGTGTAGCCGAGTCCTGAAGGCTAGATTTTTCGGGGCTTGTGCGATATTTTTTCGGAAAATTCTGGTGTTTTTAAAAAGCGTAGCGAATGGGGGCGGATTTGAATGGATATATACAAAGAAACTGCTGCAAAGCTAGATAAATTAAGGCTTAACGAGACGCAGATGAGTAAAGAGCAGTTTGTGCGATACGCATCTGCTCTGAAAAAATATCGCATGGAAATTATCGCAGGGGCAAATGAATTATTAAAGCGCTTTTGGTTAAATGGGATGATTGTGGAAAAAGGCGTCCATACAGAAGCTTTATGTGGAAAAATCCAAGAAATTGTAGAAGATGAAACTGCCAAAGGGGAAATGAAACGACTTAAGGATATTCTCTTTCAGACCTACTCCTTGGAAAAATTTCTTGATGCGGCCTGCATGGTGCATAACAGAATCCTATATGAAGCATACGCGCCCTACTGGATCAGCAGATGTACCAGGAAATCCCTGCCGAACGGCATCCAGTGGGCGGGAATTCAAGACGACGTACCGGTCTGGTACAATGGAATGATTGACATGTATTGGCATAGCGGGTACAGGTTGTGGGTGTCGGATAATGAAATGACTTGGCGCATAAGCCTGCCGCCGACCAGAGAACTGTGTGAATTGGAATATGAGAAAGAAAGGAAGGCGATTGGCAATGCTTGAAAAATATGTGCCGAACTTTGATTCGGATGAATTTTTACAGGAACTTGCGTCAGAAAATGGGATTACGAAAAAAGAAGCTATGAAAATATGCCAAAAGAAAATAAAACTGGAAACGTATTTTCAGGAAAAAGTAAAAGACGGGCTAAAAAGACAGTTCCCGGATGCATACGTTGCAAAAATCGCACAGGGGGCGTATTCCCAGAGCGGCATCCCGGATATATTGTGCATATTGGACGGCCATTATTTTGGATTCGAGATAAAACGTCCTGTGCTTGGGAAAGTAACCAAGCTACAGAGTGTAACTATAAATAAAATCAGGGCTTCAGGCGGGACTGCAGAAGTTGTAATCTGGCCGGAAGAGGCGGCGGAGATTATCAAAAACTGGAGGATTGGGAAAAATGGACAAAGAGAAACAGGTTGAAGTCCTGAAATATTTTCTCGGACGGATTTACAGGTCGGACAAGCATAAGAGTCAGCTGGACGCGCGGATCATGGGAATAAAAGCAAAGAGGCAGATTGAGGGATACCCTGCGGGGGAAGACCCGGCGTCTATCCGCTACTGGATATCGGAAATAGAGGACCGTATTATGGAGCAGAAAAGGGAAATAGACTTGGCAATCGCGCAGGTGATGGATATTCTGGACTACCTTCCAATACACTCCATTGAGCGTCAGATTTGTGAGCTCCGGCATATAGACTTCAAGCCCTGGGGCGCGATTTCTGCAGAAATACCGATGTCCCGGTCGCAGGTTTACAGACGGTATAGGATGGCCCTGGATGCGCTTCTGGCAAACCAGCGTGTGCAGACCGTAATGAAAGAATATGAGGGGGAATATGACAAATACATACATGGGCGGGCGGAAAGGGGCACGGGGGTTTTCCAAAATGAAAAAAGATGAAACACATTGCAACATTTGGCTGTGGTATGATGACGTAAAGGGGGAGTTAAGGATGAAAGGCGCACAGGAATTGAATGAAAGGGAAATGGTCAATAAAATGCTGTCAGAAAGCCTGGATGGGAAAATGTACCTGTCTTACAAGCAGGGCCATCCGCAGGACGCTGCTAGGCTGGCAGAGGACGTCCTGGGAATGGTTGCACGGCATGAAATGTCCGTGTCTGCGGCAAAGGGTTTTTTCGACTACATGAAAACTGTTGTCGAAAGGCGTTCGCGCATTACCGGCCCGGCATAACAGTTGTTATAATATCTTCTTCGGAATAGCATCCCGGAATGCCGCTGGCAATTTTTAAGATGGACAGCAGTTTTTCCGAATAGGGGTGCTCAAGCCCGCAGTTTGGGCATATGATTTTATCCGTACTTATATTAGTGCCAATAGTATACGAGCATTGGCATGTACATGATATTTCGAAACAAAGCCGCATGGCAAAATCCTCCTTTCTTTACGTACTTGGCGCTGCAACGCCTGTACTACAAGTATAAATCGGGACAGAGAGAAGGGCAAGGGAAAAAGGCACGGGATAGGAACAATTAACGAGGATCTGTGGATATGTCCTGCCATTTGTAGAAACATGTGGAAAAAAAGCGGATTCTGTGGTATGATTTAGTCGCTGTGAACCTCCAGCAGAAAGGAGGTGGAATGGTCTTGTATGACATACTGACTGAAATAATTGTCTCTGTTGTGGCAGGTGTGGCGATACATTACATCTGCAAATGGCTGGACAGGGATGACAGCGACAGCCTGGAATAGCCCGCCTTAAGAGCGAGAAAACCCCCGGAGCAGCATCTCCGGGGGTTTTTGCTGTGTTTTCACAGCCTTGTACGATATACTGACCATTGTTTCAGACTTTCGTCTAGTAGCATTATAGCATATGCAGTGGAGGATTGCAATATTCTTTAAAAAATTGGGAACGGATATATTGTGCATGACAGCTGCACAGACTATGCGGGTGTGCATTATACAGTTCCAGTACGCATGGGAGGGAAGGGTATGCGGTGTGTGGCGCTGTTTTAAAATGATTAAGGTGCAGTGAAGTGAGGCGTGTGTCCAAGGGGCAGCGGGATTTTTATTCTACTGCTGCTGTCTCTTTCTTTTCAGGGACGGCAGGGCGATTCATGTATTTTCTAAAAGATGCAACACAATGAAACATTTGCTTATGTTATAGTAAGCGCAACAGGCAAAGGCTTTATTTGCCGCATAGCGGCGTGTTTGGGCTTAAAGGCATAATACTTGCATTGAATCAGATAATAGCCGGGATTCGGCGCGTGGGCGGCTCACAGATGGCTTAGGTACTACTGGCAGGGGGTAGGCTCTGCGGGTCGGGGAAGGCCCGGAATTTTGCCGGATGAAACTAAAAAAATTTTTGATTTTTCGTTACGCGAAGAAAGAAGATGGTTTATAGAACAGGGAGGAAATGCCGAGGATGGATAATAACGAATTATTTGATCTGATATTCAGCGCGCAGGAATGCGTGTCAGAAGATGGCATAAAGCAGAAGCTGTGTGAGCCAAATGCTGTTGCACAGATTTTCAATTTTAAGGGACGGCGAAGGATTGAGCAGCTAACATCTGACGGTACCATTGATGCGGTCGTTGTAACGGTGGATGGCCATAAGGTACGGCGGTATGACCTGGTTCCAACCATACAGAAATATGTAAAATTCCTATCTGACAAAGCGTATGGGAAATCCAGATCTGAAAAGGAAATGGAATTGAAGGAGCAAAAGCTTGAGGCAGAGATCGCATTGAAGGAAAGCCAGGGAGAGCTGCACAGGCTGAAAACGCAGATTGCCGCCGGAGAATACATATCCATTGATGAAGTAAGGATTGACTATGCAAAATTCTTTCTTGTGTTTAAAAAATTCGCTATGTCAATCCCTGCGCGTATATGTGGGATGCTCTCAGGCCAGCTTGAACCGCTGGAGGCGCGAAGGATAGAGAAAGAAATGTCTGGCGAGATTGCGGATTTACTGGCCTCCTTTGTCATTTCCGGCATAGTCGAGCCAAAGGAGGCAAAGGGGATACTGGATGAAAAAAACAAGGAAATGGCGTAAGAAGTTTGAGGTCAGCTGGTACATAAAGGAAGCCCTGAAAAAGCTGCTGCCGCCGGAAGACCTGACGGTCAGCCAGTGGGCGGAGAAGTACCGCATCCTTGATTCACAGGCTTCTGCAGTGCCGGGGCCGTGGAGGAATGACAGGACTCCGTACCTGAATGAGATCATGGATGAACTGTGTAATTACGAAACAGAGGAAATCTATTTCTGCAAATGCACACAGATCGGCGGATCAGAGGCTTCACTAAATATGCTTGGCTACATTATCCAGCAAGACCCGTCCCCGGCAATGATCGTTTATCCGTCCGATAAGCTGGGTGAGTCCATTTCAGAAAACCGCATCAAGCCAATGCTGAAAAGCAGTCCTGCGCTGAAGCGTTTGTTCAAGGAATTCCAGTCACAAAAACTGGAACTGCAGTTTGATGGGATGTACCTTACGATTTCGGGAGCAAACTCTCCATCCAGCCTTGCATCCAAAGCCATCAAATATTTGTTCCTGGATGAGGTGGACAAGTATCCGGGTGCATCCAAAAAAGAAGCTGATCCGATTTCGCTTGCAAGGGAGCGCGTGAAAACGTTCCGAAACAGAAAGGTTTACCTGACCAGCACGCCGACCATCAGTGAAGGCCATATCTGGAAAAGCCTGATGGCAGCAGATGTGGAGAAACATTATTTCGTGCCCTGTCCGCACTGCGGGGAATACATCGAATTGAAATTTAAGCAGATAAAATTCCCAGAGGCCGAAGAGGGCATGACCGCATCCGACCGGGCCGATCAGGCAGTGTATGTATGCCAGGAATGCGGGTGTATCATTACAGACTATCACAAGGATCATATGATCCGACATGGGCGTTGGCAGATCGTCAGGGAGAGCAACGCGGCACACAAAAAAGTCGGCTACTGGATCAATACGCTTTACAGTCCATTTGTCCGCTTTTCGGAGATTGTCAAGGAATTTTTGGACAGCAAGGATGATCCGGAGAAGCTCCAGAACTTTACAAACTCATGGCTGGCAGAGCCTTGGGAAGACACGAAGCTGAAAACATCCGCAGATACGGTGATGGAGCGGCAGACAAAAATTCCTGAACTGTATGTTCCAGAGTGGGCGAAGATGCTGACCGGAGGCGCGGACGTGCAGGAAACCTGTCTGTATTGGACGGTCCGGGCATGGGGGAACTATATCACATCCCAGAACATCGCGCACGGGCAGGCAGCGTCCTGGGCGGAGATTGAGCGCGTCATGAACTTATCGTATGAAAAGCCGGACGGTGAGCGCCTTGTGCCGTCCTTGTGCCTGATAGATTCTGGATACGATGCAGACAGCACCTATGATTTCTGTGCCGACAACGCGGACTGGGCGCTGCCTGTCAAGGGTTCGTCAAATCCTATGATGTCGCATTTCAAGCTATCAAGAATCAACAGGCCGGATTCAAAGGCTTTCGGGATGAACCTGGTCATGGTGGATGGCGACAAATACAAAGATATGATTGCCGCCCGGATGAAAAAGCAGAACGGACGCGGCGCGTGGATGGTATACGAAGGCTGCGACATGGAGTATGCACAGCAGGTAACGGCAGAGCATAAGGTAAATATAAAAGTCGGGACAAAGACAGTGCAGCGGTGGAAGCTAAAACACAGCCATAGCGACAATCACTATCTGGACTGTGAAGTATATGCATTGGCGGCGGCTGATATTATGGGAGTCCGGTCTATGCACCTTGAAGATGCGGGCGACGAACCCGAAGTAAACAAGGCGCCTGGCCATAAGACGGATGAAGAAGCATGGATTGAGCAGAATGAAAGTTGGTAAGGAGGGCAAGTATGGAAGAAAAAAACAAAAAGCCGGAGTTAAAAGGAAATGCTGCGGAAATCAGGGAATGGTTGGAAGATAAAGATTTCATGACGGATGCAGAAAAGGATACAGCCTCGCAAATCCTCAGGCTGTTAAAAGGCATGAGGATTTGCGAGGCAAAGATGCTGCTTGAAAGCTGCAAAGACTTCCTTGCATATGTAAGGATTGTTTACAGCTGGGAATGACCTGACACTTCGGAGCTGATTTCAGATTTTACTTTAAAGTAGTGTCTGGCAAATTCTTTCGGGGTCATGTCAGAAGTATCAGTTTTTTCCATGTACAAAAGGGCAAGCTGCTCACAGAGCACATCTTTTTCTGCATTTGTTGCAATTCCGTTTACTGGCATTCTGCCACATCCTTTCTGTATATACTCGGCTTTGCAGAGCCTGTTTATACAGTATAAAGTGCAGCAGATATTTTTTCAATAATTTAATGGAGGCGGTACTATGACAGCATCTGAAAAGTTAGAAGAGGTAAACGCAGCAATATCAAAAGTCCTCTGCGGCGGGCAGTCCTACCAGATGGGGTCGCGCAGGCTGACGCGGGCAGACCTTGGGATGCTTAGGGAAATGCGCAAGGAGCTGCAGGCAGAGGCTGCGGTTGAAACGGATTCCCCGCTTTTTGGAAATACATACGTAGGATTTTTTGACGGGAGGTGACGCGCCATGAGCTGGCTGGATAATGCCATCGCCTTCATATCCCCGCAGTGGGGGATGCGCAGGGCAGCATGGCGGGAAATGTACAATGAATACCGCAATTACGATGCCGGAAACGGGAGCAGGCTGAACGCCGGGTGGCGCGTGTCCAATCAGTCTGCGGAAATGACAGACCGGGGCAGTAGGGATTATGTACGTGCAAGGGCAAGGGATCTGGAACGCAATTCAGATTTGATGAATTCAGTCATATGGGCCAGGAAACGGAATGTCATCGGCACGGGTTTCCGTTTACAGGCGCGGACAAAAAACGAGACGCTGAATACGGAACTGGAAAACCTGTGGAAAAAATGGTGCAAGGCCAGAAACTGTGATGTCACCGGGACGCAGAGCTTGAACCAGATGCTGCGGATGGCGGTGGAGCGCAAGCATGTAGACGGCGGCATCCTGTTTGTGAAGCGGTATACAAAGGACGGCTTTTTGCCATTCTCCATTCAGATGGTTGAAGTGGATGAGCTGGATGCCATGCAGGTTATGCCAAGGAATGCGAAAAACCGCGTGGTCGGCGGCATCGAATATAACGAATACAACCGCCCGATCGGCTACTGGATCAGGCAGTACCAGATAGACGGATTTTCGATTGGCGATCCGGTTTATGTAAAAGCAGACGATGTGATTTTTTACTATACAAAAACGCGTCCGTCGCAGATTCGGGAGATGTCCGACATGGCGCATACCATTACGCGCATCCGGGACACAAACGAATTTATGACGGCAGTGTCTGTGAAACAGCGTATTGAAGCCTGTCTTGCCGTATTTATCAAGCGGGTGCTCCCGAATGGATGGTCGCCGGGACGGTCTGGCGAACAAAAAAGAAGGCATGAATATGAAGGAAAGAAACTCGCGCCTGGAATGATCCAGGAGCTGAACCAGGGCGATGATGTCGAAGTAGTAAATCCGACCGGGCAGTCTGCGGATGCGGCATCCTTTGTAAAGCTGCACCAGAAGATGATCGGGGCTGGACAGGGTATGTCCTACGAGGCAACCAGTCGGGACTTGTCCGAAACAAACTATTCATCCGCAAGGCAGGGGCTGATAGAAGACGCGCTGACATTTGCGGAAGATGAAGAATGGATTGTCGGGGCATTGGATGAAATCTACGAAACGTTTGTGATCTCCTGCGTCCTTTCTGGAAAAGTCAGCATTCCTGGCTTTTGGGAAAATAAAGAAGAATATTTCGAACATGAGTGGATCAAAAAACCAAAGCCATGGATAGACCCGATGAAAGAAGCGTCTGCTACAAAAACCGCGTTAAATTCTGGCGTTAAAACGTACAAGCAGGTAGCGGCAGAAAACGGCATGGACTGGCGGGCGCAGATTGATGATACAGCAGAAGTGCTGGAATACGCGAGAAAAAAAGGGATTGATTTAGGGGGTGTGCTTTTTGACGGAAAGCTGCAGGAAGAAAAAGAAGATGAACCGAAAGTCACGGATACAGGCAACGGCGGCGGGAACGCCGTACAGGAAGCAGACAGCACTGAAAACACAGATGCCAGCGGTGGGAACCCTGGCCAGGGAGATGAGCAGGGTACAGATGTCGGAACAGGACAGGAATAAAGCAATCCGGGAATTAGGCGGCTCGATTCGGATGTCTGAGAAAGACGAGCGGACATTCCGGCTTTCGTTTTCATCAGAAGAGCCTTATGATCGCTGGTTTGGCCCGGAAATATTAGACCACTCGGCTGGGTGTGTTGATTTCAGCAGGCTGGATGCCAATCCCGTGGTGCTTTTTAACCATAACCGCGATGTGATATTAGGAAAAATAAATCGGGCATGGCTGGAAAATGGTCGGGGTGAAGCAGAAATAACGTTCGATTCGGACGATGAAGCAGAAAAGATATACCAGAAAGTCAAAAGCGGGACATTAAAAGGAGTGTCCGTTGGCTATCTGGTGGACAGCTGGGAAGAAGTAATGCCAAACAAGCAGTCTGCGGACGGGAGGTTTACGGGGCCGTGTTCCATTGCAAAGCGGTGGACGCCATACGAAATCAGTATTGTATCCGTCCCGGCAGACCCGACAGTAGGAATCGGGCGTTCCGATGACAGCAGTGTGGGCGGGACGCGCTTGCGGCAGCTTCAATATAAACAATTGTTAAAGGAGGAGTTAAAAATGACAAGGGAACAGATGCTTGCCCGGATGAATGAAATACTTACGGCTGCAAACGACCGGGCAATGACTGCGGAGGAGCAGGCTGAATTTGACAGGCTGAAACGGTCCGTGGAACTGATGGATTTATCAGGCCCTGCAGGTGCGGGAGCGCCTGGTCAGGGAAACCGTGCAAAAGATGATGATGACGACAGCGGTGACGGCGGAGATGGTGACAGCAGTGACGGCAATGATGACGGCGGAGATGGTGACGGCAATGATGACGAAGATGACAAAAAAGCCAAGAAGGCTGCGAAAAAAGCACTGGCAGCAGAACGCCAGAGGGTGCGTCAGATTGATAATTTGTGCAGAAGCTTTGGTATTGATTCCAGACAGTTTGTGGATAACGGGGATTCTATAGAAAAAGTCCGGACAGCAATCCTTGACCAGCTGATGCAGGACGGTGCACCGATTCGCTCCGGCATCCGCGTTACGGATGACGAAGGGGATAAATTCCGCAGGGCAGCAGTGGACGCGTTGATTATGCGCTCCGGCATGGTTTTGGACCGTCCTGCAGATGGCGCAAGAAATTTCATGGGGATGCATTTCAGGGACCTGGCAATTGAATGCCTGCAGATGGACGGCACATATGAGGGAGGGTTAAACCGCAAGAGTTCCGATGAGCTGTATTTTATGCTGCAAAGGGGATTTTTTACCCCAGAGGCTACATTCCCTGCGATTTTGGACAGTACGATTGAAAAGGCATACAAAGAAGGGCATAAAAAAGCATCCGTCACATTCGATAAAATCACGAAAAAGGGGACGCTGTCTGATTTTAAGATACACAACAATTACTACATCGCAGGGCCGGTTGGTGAGTTTTTGGAAGTGCCTGAAAACGGCGAGCTGAAACATGACACATTTAAGGATGACCATCTTCCAACAAGACAGTTAAGGACATATGGACGTCAGTTCACGCTGTCGCGCAAGGCATTTATTGATGATGACATCGGACTTGTCACGTCTCTCCCGGCACGTTATGCGGCATCTGCGCGTAAAACACTCAATAAGCAGGTGTATGCCATCCTGGTAAGCAATCCGGCAGTCTATGACGGTGTTCCGCTTTTCCATTCGGTACACAAGAACCTGTTAAAAACAGGGACAGGCGTGACACAGGAAGCCATGCAGACTATGATCATGGCACTGGCAAACCAGGAAGACCAGTTTGGCGAAGCGATCATTATCAATCCGGCAAAACTTGTCGTGCCAAGCGGTATGCAGTTTGACATGTATACACTTTTTAACAGCCCGACTATACATACAACGGACAATACACAGGCAGTGAATCCGCTTTTCCAGTACCGCGACAGGCTGGAAGTGGTGGAAGACCCGGTAATCAACGCATTGTGCGGCGGCATGGGGAATGTGATGCCGTGGTGGCTGCTGGGCGCTGCAGGCGATACGGAATTTATCGAAGTCGATTACCTGAACGGGCAGGAAATCCCGAATATCCGCAGGATGGAAACGCCGGGGCAGCTTGGTTTTGTCTGGGACATCTACTTGGACTGGGGCATCAGCGTGATGGACTTTCGGGGCGGCGTAAAAAATCCAGGCGTGGAAGTCAAAACGAAACTGGAACTGGCATAAGAAGGGAGGATCAATCATGGGAAAGGCATCTTATTGGCAGAGGGGCGATACTCTTGACTATGTAAATACAGGGACGGATGTGGTCG
>CAOKJJ010000046.1 GCA_948468465.1 uncultured Eubacterium sp.
AAAGCACGACGATTATCGGGCGTAGTGACAACATATACCCGGGAATTTAAGGTAAATGGCGTCACCGTTTCCAAAGAGATGAATATCGCGTTATCCGGCTCCACAAAGACGGCAGTCCCGCTTAAGGTATCTGCATCAGCGACGATTACTACTTCTGCGAATGTGGCCTTAGATAGCAGCGCGGGCCTGAACCTGGTATTGGAAAAAGGCTCGGAAGGCAGCTCGATTAAAATTTCCGGCAATACTGCCAAGGTCAGCCTGAAAGTACAAAACAAGACAGAAATCAGTATAACGGTTCACACATCATCCGGGAATATTACGGTCGTAAAAAACAGCAGCCGTGACATCACAGTCAGCGCCCCGTCTGCATCCGGCAGCTCTGCATCTGGCGGCTCTGCATTCGGAAGTTCATCATCCGGCGGCTCATCATCCGGCGGCTCGTCCTCTGGAGGCTCATCATCCGGAGACTCGTCATCTGGCGGCTCGTCATCTGGCGGCTCGTCATCCGGAGACTCAGAATCAGAGGATAACAAAACAGATGCAGAGCCAAAAGGAATCACGGTGGACCGTACATATTTCACAATGAAAGCAGGTGAAGAACAAGAAATATACTTTTCTGCAGACCCAAAAGAATCGGGCCAGCTGTATGCTTTCGGCACTACCAGATTTGCAAGAAATACGAATGTTACTTATATATATGAGAAGGAACATGACCCGGTGCCGATAGGTCTCAAAATAACCGCGAGATTTGCCGGAACTGAAGTTATCTATATGCGTGCAGACATCATGGGCAACGAAGAAGACAGCCCCATTATTCTGCGAAACCAGGGGAAAGTAATTAGAATCCAGGTCACAGAGGATGGCGCTGCGCCGGTTTCCGAAATTAAGCTCACAACCGACTCGGCGTCCATCGAAAAAGGAGATTCGGTGCATGCATCGCTGCAGCTGAACGCACCGGAAGGGGCAAAATTAACACGCGTCGAATTTTTAGACACTCATAATGTGGGCGGCGTGATGTCTGTGGATTTGGATGCCCTCTCAGTAGAAGAAACCACGGCAAGCTGCAGCATAACAGGCACGGCAGCGGGCAACGACGAACTGGCGGCGCTTGCCACAGTTGAGCTTGCGGACGGTACGGAAGAGAAGATTGCATCAAATGTTGTCCCGCTGGAGGTTACCGATTCCACGCCGGATCCGTCCGCGGAGGAAACGGAAGTATCTCTGAACACAGTCTCTGCTCTGCCGGTAGATGAACGGGCTTTTATTTCGGCTGAACTGGACGTACATGCATACAGTGCGAGGATTATGAAGACAAAATGGACTTCCTCGGACCCGCAGATTATCCATGTGACGAGCGATGAAGTTAATAGAGATTACATTTCAATAACTGGCGTAGCCCTCGGAAAAGCAACGATAACTGCGGAA
This sequence comes from uncultured Eubacterium sp., assembly GCA_948468465.1. Next base: position 1,426 of record CAOKJJ010000046.1, read on the forward strand.
ATAACCATAGTGACATCGTCACAGATATTTACGAAAAAAGCATCCACAGAGGTTGAGGTGCAGCCTGACTTTGAGTTAAAGTATCATTCTTCCGTTGATGTGGTGACAGGCTCTGCGATTCAGGCGGATGGCTGGGAGGAGCAGGACAGAGGCAAACCGGCATTTAAATTTATAAACGACATAGACCATGTTCGTTTTACACTATGTTATGGCATGAGAGAGCAACTGATCTTCGACAGCTGTACCATAAATACACAGGAACAAATTGATGGTTTAAGGATTGTGGAACTTGCTGATGGCACAGGGTATGGCTTTGTCATACAAGATGCGAATATAACGAATCAGACATTCCAAATACCGATCCGTGTAAAAACTCATGTGAGCATGAGCATAGACGACATCAAATATTATACTGCGGTTTTGACGGTAAATGTGGCAATATGGGCAGACGGAACATTACGCGCCGATTGTAAAGCTGAGGATATTCAAAGGGCAGATCCGTAATATTGCGCAGCAGGCCCAAAAAACAGGATTTCAGAAATCCTTGTGGTAATAATCAGCGGAACACCTTGCTTTTGCAAGCGTTTCGCTGATTTTTTCTTTTTGTGCGGCCTTCTGCAGCCTGCTTTTTATTACTTCCTTTCGGTATGCAATTGGATTTGATTATTTTGCTTACCGGGATATTTACAACATGGCAGCGCAGCTGTCATTCCGGGAAATTTTACAAATGTACTGGTATGAACCTCTGTTTCATGTTTTATGCAGAATCTTTTCCATGCATGGCATTCCATACCAGATTTTTTTGACATTTCTAAACTGTTTTTTGTTATCAGCAGCCCTATGGTTTATCCTGCATCAATCAAAGATTCCATGGATGGGTGTTTATTTTTATATTACACTGCAGTTTCTGGCTTATAACATGAATCTGCTGCGCCAGTCCATGGCCCTTTGCTTTTTTATGTTTTCTTATCCATATCTGAAAGGCAGAAGGCTCGTGCCGTATACGATGCTGCTGCTTACTGGCGGTCTGATTCATAATTCGCTGTGGTTCGTTTACCCGCTTTATTTTTTTCTCCCATTAAAATATACGAAAAAACAGCTGCCGCTGTTATGGGCGCTGCCGTATGCGGGTATATTTTTTTTGATCCTCTGTTTGCAGTGGTACAGCAGTTTCTTCCATTAAAATATACTTCTTACCAGACTTCTTATTACTGGAACGCAAGCGGACTGGCATATGTGATTCCTTCGTTTTTGTATCTGGTTTTAATTTATCTGCACAGAAAGCATGTGATGGATGCAGCTACGCGCTGCGTATACCTTAACAGCGCATTTTATAATTTTTTGATCAGTTTGTTTTTAACAAAACATTTTATACTGGAACGGTTTGCCGTATATCCGTTTGTGATTTCGCTGGCGGCTATTCCGGATATACTGGCTGGATGTAAAAAAACAGCGGCTGAGAAACAGGCAGAGAACGCATCCGGAAATCTTACAGGCAGCCGTGTAAAAAAGAACTGGCCGTTTCTGTCAGTGCGGCTGCAGTTTTTGCTTTATGGCGCGCTTTCTTTTCTGTTTGCCGCCGAAAGAGGCTTTCATCATGTCTATCCATATGTCAGCCTTCTTAATAAAAGCAAGTCTGTTCCGCTTCCATAAGAAAAGAATGCCGCACACCCTAAACAGCATTTTTTTCAAACGCTACAAATCCTGCTTTATATGGATGGTCTATCACGAAAGACCCCTTTGTTATTTTTCTCAAATGAAATACTATAATCAGATCGCCTCCGCACAGCACAAGATTCATCACAGCCAAAATCAATATGGAGAGATTTTCAAATACGACAGCCAATATTGATATTCCAACTCCGAGAATCACAAACGGAAAAACAGCGCCAATCAAATATTGTTTGGCAGATAAAGGTTTTTTGCAATAGCAATAAGGAAACAAACTTGAAATTCCAAACGCTATCTGAGCTCCTTTACAATTTCCGCCTATCATCCATCCAAGTCCATGTAAGAACTCATGGGCGATTAGCGATACCAGCAGCTGTATAATAAATACAGGATAATTAATGGAAAAATCCGGTTGCAAACCATAAATCATGCGGTATAAAACAAACAAAAATACAACAGGCATTAAGGCAATTACAGTTCCTAATATAAGTACTTTTGCTCCTGAAATTACGAACGATTTTTTTTCGTAACCCGAACTGCTCATTTCGTTACATACTTGTATAAACGCACTTTCTTTTTTTGACTGCTTCATTGCAGATACCTCCTGGTTAAATAATATCTAAGCTTAAAATTGATGGATATTTGTTATGATGCATTCTAAGCATTGCATACGCAGGACCGGATGAACCTAACATGAAAGTTTCCAACATATAATCAGATGTCAGCCATAATCTCTTTGCCGTAATTTTAATCAGCCGGCCTTTCACCGTCTCCATTTTCTGAATCAATGCTTTCCTTATATGTTCTGTCAGAACTTCTTTATAATTGCAAACGATATTGTTCATCACATCATAATATCCATATAATCCGTGGCATAGACACAGGTTATCGCTCTCACTGCATCTGTATTCCAACAATTGTCCTATATCTTTGTCAAACTCTTTTTTTATGTTCAAATATATGTTCAAATATATCGAATCGTTACACATATCTTTCAGGTTTTTCAAAATTTGTGCCTTTGCAAGTGCATTGCCCGCGATTCCTCTGCACCAGAATATATTATCTTTTTCCATATATCTCTTTTCATCACAAAGCATTCTTTCAATACTCTTTAAATGGCTTCTCTCGCAAGTGTCCTTTGCCAGAAAACTAAGCGCTAACGCGACTCCGGAACTGCCATGTGCTATGCCGGCTGTTTCCGTCTGATAGGACTTCATACGCTTGCATAATATTTTGCACGACTTTTCAAAGATTGTTAATAAATAATCGTTTTTTTCTTTTGCAAGCATTTTGGATAGCAAAACAACATATCCACTGATGCCATGCATATAATCTATGCTTTCTATCGTATCGAGCCTTTCAGATATTTTCCTGAGATACTTTTCACATAGTTTGTAATATTTTGAATCTTTGGTATCCATATATATGTTAAAAAGAATATAAACAGCCGATCCTATTCCTGCATACACAGATGGTGATTCTAAAACAGCCATTTTATCCTGTTTGTCTTCCGCAGATGTTAGCAATGCCAGACATTGTTTTATGAGCTGCTTATTTTCTGTTTCCCTGGCATAGCAATACAACGCCCATATTAACCCGCCTCCTTCATACAAAGACATATCCAGTCCCTGCAGTGACTGGCAGTGATCTCCTAATCTTATTATGTAAAGATCCTGCTTTTCACTATCCGGATCTATTAATATATTTTTACTGATGTTATCAAATATGGATTTCGCCCCATGCATAAAATTTTCGTAATATTCGGCGCTATTTTCGACAGCAGCAGGCTTTCTGATCATATCCTTTATCAGAGTCATATAGGATAAATTTATGATATGCTTCTGCAATCGAATCGTTTCCGGCGACAGCGATGCAATTTTATATGTTACCGTATCGTTTCCGCTTTGATTAAAATAATCAGTTTGTATGACTTTTCCATTTGAATATAATGTTCTCTCTCCGAACATTGAATAATAAGCCGGAATGTACCCTTCCATTAAAAGTGAAATCTCATGTTCCACCTGCAGATTTTTCATATTATCAGAATTTCTCATTTTTTCAAACAATTTTTTCCGCTGTTCAAAACTTGTTAAATAAGTTGGATAACAGCTGGTCTCCAGAAATTTGGCATAAGCATACGTATTTCTGAAAAGCTGCCGCTGACGAGAATATTTTATATCTGATTTGGCAATGCACTCTGACAGCTCTGTTTTATTTTTATAAAAAATATTCATGGCATCTTCAAATCCCGCAATCAGCTGCTCCCGCCATGCTAATATGTCAACCTGTTTCCCATTTATCTTAGGGATATTGGTTTGCTCCATCTGTTGACAAATATATTTTCTAACCAGCTTCATCTGATCGGTTCCTTCGTTTTCAATATAATATTCCTTCATTTTCTGCGATTTCAGATTTCCGCCTGACAGTCCGCATAAGTCAACATCCATTACATTGCTTTTATTTTTGATCGGGAGAAAGCTGGTGGAAAGAACGTTATCCCTTGCAAAATTATGAACAGCCTCTTTTAAAGAGATGTTTTTATATCTGGACAACGTAACCAGTGTTTCCGTATCAATCATTCTCGGATATTCTCCATCCGCAATAATATTTTCATAATGCATATCACCCGAATTAAATATATAGAAAATTGCCAGATAAATCCCTTCTCTATAATAAAACCTTGCTGCTTCCTCTTCATTCTTACATTCTTTTGTCTTAATGTACTCCTGCCATCCATATCCTTTTTTACATAATACACGATTCTTCTTAAGTTTCCAACCAATGCCGCCGCTGCGATTCAAAAATTCAACGATATCATTAAGCGCTGAATCATTATAAAAATCTCGTGATTTATAAACAACTTTTCCAAAATCGCCTGTTAATATGGCAACCGTTTTCCCTAATTGGTGTGTGTCTCCGCTCCCTATTTCCACATCATAAATCTTACCAAACTTTTTTCCAAAAATATCACTTAACTCTTCTTTATCATTCATAAAAGCTTCAGATATACATTCCACACACTTCACTGCATGTTTCATTTTCTGTTGAAACAAATATTCTAATACAGGATAATTTTTTTCAATATATTGATGAAATTCTTCGGTTCCAACTATTTCATTGAATGATTCAAACCTCTCCTCAGATGAATCCCCGATCAGCAATCCTCCTTCCCGATAACAATGAAGTTCAAAAATAAGAACCATTTTACTTATTCCTAATAATTCCTCATAAATATGTTTACGGACAGCAGGAAAAGCCAATGTCATCCCCATTCTTTCAGAAGATTCTTTCAATTTACGATCAAAAATATCCATATATTTTTTATAGAAATCAGTAAAGAAATTAGTATTCTGAATTTTTTCCATTTCATTTTCCCTCCTGGCTGTGCACCATGTATGTTCATATCTTATTCCAAACTATATGATTCATTTACGTTTCGTTGTAACTGATCATTGGCAGTAATTCACAAATTTGTATAGAAACCGCATATGTAAATGATCTTTCAATCAATAGAAACGATGCACCATGAACTTGTGAACTCCTGCCAATCTTAAACTTATATCATCTTGTATATTTAAAATTATTTCTTTCCATTTAACATACAATAGGACCTGGTTTACAGCTGAAAACATTTGTTTTTAAAACACTGACTTGCGACACTGGGAATATAATGCCTGCATCAGCTTCCGGAGCTGTATCGCCTGCAGCTGCAATTTCCTGCAGTTCTTCCTCTGTAATATTCTCTACTGCTTCTTTTAAAATTTTCTCTTTCTTGATCTCTTTACTCATGTTTTCTTCTCCTTCCTTAATATTTTCATGAAATCCAAAAATCCAATTTTAAATCTCAAGCTTATTTCTTTGTAAAAAAGACAAGGTTTTATCTTTTTCAACCTTGTCTTTTACGTTCAAATGATCAATTGCGCAACCATAGCCAGCGCCCAGAAGACAAATATAACACCATTAAGCCCTGTCAAAACATATAAAACTTTATTTTCTCTGTCTGGTTTAGCAAATAAAGAGCCGCTAAGGCAGACAATAACAATAATATAATTTGTATACGTTGAAACATTCCTGTCACTTCCCCTATACAGAGAAATAAAATACCCCATATAAGACAAAGTCAGCAGAACCTGTATCGCAGCTTTAAACACTTTTGTTTTCGTATCCATAGATTTCGTTTCCATAAGTCCTCCTTTATTTGCAGCAATTTTTGCAACTAACAGATAATATATAATCACTAAAACTCTGATATTCTAACATACCGTTTTCTTTCCAGTAATCTAATTCCTTATTTTCAATTTTCTTTCCTTTTAATATCTCATTTTTCCAGATCATACATTGTTTCATGCTGTTGAAATTTTTTTCCAGAAAAACATTTGATTGCGGCGGCAACTCAATATATTTTTTTATTCTTCTTTTGATTTCCTCAGATATTGAGCTTAACCATGTTGGATTATTTAGCTGATTCGGAACCTGGCTGCCGTTCACAGTCGCTATTACATTAGCGCCCATAAATGTCATAATTTCACTAAGCGGTTCTATTACCGTACGATGTCCGTTACTGTCGCAAGTGCTTAAGACAACTACCGGCTTTCCCTGTAACCTAAGTGTATGGACCCACCATGCGCATCGGTCTAAGATTCTTTTCAAATCTGCAGTCATATAATGCACATAGACTGGTGAAGCCACGATACATAAATCCGAATCTAAGATTCTTTTTTGCAGCAAAGGCAATTCATCTTTGATTACACACTCCGTTGCAGAAAAACAATTTCCACATCCAACACAAGGAGAAATTTGAAAATCTTGTGGAAAGATATAGTCAATGAAATATCCTTCTTCTGTCAAACCATCCAGAATTGTCCGAATAAATGTTGCAGTATTTCCCTTCTTTCTTCTGCTGCCAATCAGAGCAACGATGTTTTTCATCTTTTTCATTTCTTAACACTTCGCAAAAGAAAGAACCCCACCTGATATAGCAGAAATCGCTCCAATGCAAGGATAGCTGGACGTTGTTACTGTTGCCGGCGTAAACTCACCTTCCATATCTCCTGCACCCTGCAGCATTCTCATGTCGTCTTCTGATAAATCTTCAAAAGCTTTACCAGCCAGTTCCTCAACACTATTTTTTACTTTGTTAATGCCTTCCATCACCTTGGATAAATCAATTTCACGAACAACTTCATCAACCTCTTTTTCTCCTACAGCCGGATTGATTTTTGTCATTTCCTCTCTGATAATCGGTTTCAGATCAATTCCTTTGAGAATTTCTTCCAGGCTCTTGCCATTCTTCTTTTCTTCCTCGATTTTTTTAAAATCAAGATGTTTAATTACGTTATCAACATTCACTTTAGACATATTCTTTTCTCCATTCTTTTTTAGTATAAAATAGTAAAACAGCGCCCGATTTAACAATTTCCTTTAAATGTTTTTGTTATATGAATAGACGCATATGCTGTGGAAATCGCCACACATACAGGTGTTGTTGTCTCACCTTCCATATCTCCTGCACCCTGTACTTCTGCCATTTCAGAAATAGTCAAATCCTCAAATGCTTCCCCTGATACCTCATTCGTTTTTTTGTTTTCGTCTTTCATTTCTTTTCCTCCTGTTTTTTAATTTTTATTAGTTTTAACTGGTATACTGCTGCCAAAAGGCAGCTAGTAACCAAAAAACATACAATTTACAAACATATGCATGCACCACCTATCTTATTTGTCAAGGCCAAGGATATTCGGAACCCCTGGATCCGTTTCTTTTAATAATCCATATCCCACTCCTGTCAGCCCTGTCATTAATCCCAAAACACATTTTCCATCAAATACATTTAATTCAACGCCCTTATGAAAAATATTTTGGAGCGTTTTCGATCGTAAAATATCTATTTTTCTTTGCATCGTTTCCGGAACTATTTCTAATTTCTGCACTTCCTTTAAGAACAAAAATCTTCCCATATTTCCATGGCAAATGCCAGCCTCTTTCATTTCAGCATTCAGGACATTGTCCAGGCAGCTGAATAAATCCTTTCTAACCTGCTCGTCATCAAATCCACACTTTAACAAGTATAGCCTGCTTAAACCGATCCCTGTTGTTCCATGGCACCAGTACGAAACCGCGTTCTTTCCTTCCCGCAAATCTTTCCAGACCCCTCCATCAAAAAACTGGTTTTCCATTTTTAAATATTTTTTCACACGATCGCGGTGCTTTTCATTTCCTGTGATACAAAACAGCGAATAAGAAGCATAGATCATTCCCGAAAAACCATGGGCAAATCCACAGAGTTTTACTTCTTCTTTATCCCAAACATTGGATAACATCTCCGCTTTCTCTAAAAAATGCCGTCTTTTTGTTAACTCATAGTAATTCAGCAGCACCTGGATCAATCCGCTGACTCCATTTACCCAATCCGCTTTCACAGTCTGATCGATTTCATTTGCGAGATCAGCTAACAAATTTTCCGCTAACAACAAGTCTTCTTCCTTCTCTTCAAGCTTATATTTGTGATACAATGGATAAAGGACTGAATACTTGCCATCATACGCGCTGATGACTGGATTTTTATCTTTTTTCTTCGGCATCTTAAATATGCTTTTTTCCAGTGCAGATTTTAAAGTTTGTGCTTTTTCGTCCGAATAGATTTTTGTGTAGTATAAAATAAAAAGATATATACCGCTTAACCCATCATAAAACTCGATTTTTAATGCATCATAGTCTAATGTGCCGTCTAACTCATACAAAAAATCTTCAAACGCGACAAACTTTTTCTCTGTGTCGAACTTCGCACGGCTATATACGAGATTTACTATATTTTTTAACGCTTCATCTATGGAAGTTCCTATATGGATTACTTCTTTTTGCATCTTATGAATACCGAGTGACAATTCCAGACGAAGCTTTTGATATGCATATTCTTTTTCATCAAAATTTTGAATCGTCTTTTTCACACGTTCTATCGCTGTTCCTTCATAGTAGTTAGAAAGGATGCTGTGATCACTTGTTATTAAATCCGGTGATGATGTGTTATTAAAAAATATTGGTACATCATCTGCTAATAAATCTTTGATCTCCGGTAATATCGCCGCCTTATTCTTATACTCAAATGCCCACAGATTATCAAAAAGCTTTTCCCTTTCTATGTAATCTTTCATACATTTCGGATGATAGCCATAGCCAAGCATATCCATGTATTTTTGAGTCGTCTTAATGACATTGCGCACAACAACGTCAGAGAAAATGTTTTCAATGATCAAAGTAATTTCATCGGCATGTTCCATGAAATACCGGCAAATCTCATCAAATCCTTTGACTACTTCCGGTTTGTACTGTTTTGCATTGACTTCTTTTCCATCAAAGACAGGAATATTGTTTGAACCGCTCAATTCATACTCCGTGTACGCAAACTTCACCTCATCCGTATTTTCATGAACTATGCTTAATCCCTTATACGGAGATTTTTGTTTGCTGCCGTCAAAGGCGCTGATATTGATCCCTCTCCTTTTCGGCGCTCCCTCCACCAATGGTTCAATGCGGTTTTCATAAGCTTTGAACGGCAGAAGCGCCGTTGATAACACCGAACCATATTTTCTTACTGACAGCTGCACATAGGGATTATCTGACCGTTTGATCGGACTTTCGTTTTGAATCAGTGTTTCAACATCTATCAGCACTGGAAATTCTCCATGCGCAATAACATTTTCATAATGAAAGTCGTTTCCGCATAGCAAATAACCAAGCGCGACATATTCTCCAAACCGATGATAAAATTTTCTAATCTCTTCTTGTGATTTACATTCTTCATTTGACACAAATTCTTCAATGCAATATTTTTCTTTTCGGATTCTTTTTATTTTATAAAATTTTTTCCCAGTCTGTTTTTCCAGGTAAGATAAAAAATGCTGAAATCTTTCTCCAATTTCCAGATCTTTATATTTGAATGCAAACCGCTGGCCATTCATATCAAACAAAATAACCGTTTTACCCTTTGCGTGGCTGTCCCCTGCCCCAACAGAAATATCTGAAAGTTTATACGGCGCAGACAGAGAAAATTCAGTTTTAAATTCAGGCAAAGATTGTTGAATACCATCTATAAATGCTTTGTAGTTGTCTATATGGAATAAAACCCGTTCCGTCAGCAGTCGAAACAATACCGGATAATCTTCATAAAACTCCAGCATTGCAGGCTTACTGCCGAACCTCTTTTTCATATAATAGATAAACCGTTCTTCTGATGTCTCTCCCTTAAAATCACATTTCTGCTTTTGCTCATGCAAATCATAAACCAGCGTCTTTGAAGCAGTCCGCAAAAACTCTTCAGCTAAGTGTATGAGAAAAGCATCATTTCCGGATATCGAGAAATCGCTGACCGCAACTTCCTGCATCTTGTTTTTCATATAATACAAAAACGGACGTAACGCATAAGAAAAGTCAATAACTGCCGGTGTATCACGGTAAATACTATCATCAGCAAAAATCTCTGCTGCTTTTTGATACCAGAAATTCCCTTTTGTTTCTTCTGCTAAAAAATCTATATCAGATTCCTCTAACGGCTTGATGGCCAAATTAAATTTTTCGCGAGTCATCCCTTTTTCATGCAGTGACATATCGAATAATTCTTCTGTACATAGTGATTTTCTGGATAACCACTTTGATAAATGATCATGCATCACCTTTTGATCATAACGAGCTGATAATAAGCTGGCTCTTTCCTGAACAGAAGTTGCATAGGCTAATATTCGTTTCATAGATATACATCCTCTTTCTTTTTATCTTAAACAAGATTGTCGTTTGACTGTGCTTTCAATTTCTATATACATATAGTATTCTATTTTTTTATAAATGTCAAGTATTTTTTTCATTTTATTATATATTTCTTTCTTTGTAATATAAATATATTATTTTTTGCATATAATATCTTTCATTTTGAAATAAAGTCATCATGTTTACAGCTATATAAAGAAATCTATCTGCATACAAAAAAGAACGCCTGCCTGTTCACAGTAAAAGCGTCCTTTTTTCTGTCATCCTTATATCCTTATTTGCAAGTATAAGGATTCTTTGATGTAAGTATTGTTGTGAAGGCTCCTATATCCTCAGGGGACACATCACCGCTGCCTTGTATTTTCTTCATCTCCTCCGGGGTCAAATCTTCAAACTTTTTTCCCAAAGTATCCATATCAGAACTTTCTCCTTGCAGCTGACTCTTTTTTTCTTGATCCATCTCGTAACCGCACCTCCTCCCTTACGCAGATTTGTATGACTCCATCGTACTCTATTTTTTTCATTTTGTCAATTTATTTTTTCTTTTTCATATAAATATTTTATATTTAGAAATATATTTCTTTCTTTTTAAAGATTTATGATCCATGGAGCACCAACTTTACTTTTGGATTTACTTAATGATATAATTTAATTGTATTGCTTTATAACGAAATATCAAATTATGGAAAGGAGAAGTATGGCAAGGTCATACTGCAAAGATGAATTTATGATACTTAACAACGAATATCTTTTCGGATATGCCACTACTATGGAAGAGCGTATACACGTTCTATCCATATCATCAGAAAACCATTCGCTGACGCATTTAAAAAAATGGAAAAACAGAAAAAGCCTTTTATCGGATTCCGATTTTGAACGTATGCTTTCACTCAGAAATATTTCCGAAGTCGAATACGATTTGGCAGTATCTCCTTTAAATGAATCTTCCCTGAGACAATTATTCTCATTTGTCCAAAAGCAGGAATGGTACAACATTCATAAAAAAATTTTTTCCATCACAAGAACCTGCACGCCTGCTTCCATAGAAGCAGCATTGTATTTTCATGTAAAATTTTATATGGATTTCATTTCCGGACTTTCAACGAAATACAAGGAAATAGCTTTTGACGATTCCTGCCTGACTGCAATTGAAAAAAATATAACAACGCAGCTTATGAATCTTGCCAGAAAAACAATTGTATGGGATGTGCATGCAAAATTAGAGAACACTTATAAAGAACGGCAAACCGATAAAGAATCCCTCAAATATTATCTCCATCAAAGATTTCGTGATAATTGCGCAGAGTACTTTTTCCTTGAATATCCTACACTTACCCGGCTGCTCGCAGAACGTATCATGAACCAGATGAATAATCTGCAGATCATCATAGATTCTCTGCATCATTATCACAGTGAAATAACAAGTCTTTTTGGAATAACTTTGCCATTTACTCTAAATACAATACAGTTCCAAAAAGGCGACAGCCACAACAAAGGCAAAACTGCCACAATATTAAAAATAAATCATGTTCCACTTGTATATAAATTTCGCAGCAATCAGATACTTCATAATTATAACGAGCTATTAACGTTTCTGGAAAAGAAACATGCGGATTTTCATCCCTATAAAATTGTTCACCTGTCAGGAAAGGACTTTTGTATCGAAGAATTTATAGAAAATGAAAGCTGTACGGATGAAAACAGTATCATAGAATATTACAAAAACTACGGACATCTGGCGGCTCTCACATACTGGCTGGGTTCCTCTGACCTGCACAGTGAAAACTTAATTGCCAAAGGTACCTATCCAGTCCTTATTGACGTTGAAACACTTTTAAGTGCACAAGAGCAAAGAATTTATTCTGATGACTTTACAAAAATAAAATACTTTGAATCCCATTCTGCCGTAAGCACCGGTATGCTTCCTATGGAAAAATACTGGAAAAAGCAAATTGATTTCAGCGCGCTAAACGGCATCAGGCAGAAACTTCCATATAAAGTCAGAAAATTACTCCACGAAGACAGCAGCAAAATTGCTTTTGCATTGTGCGACGCATATTCACAACCGGCAGATAATGTACCAAAATTAAATGGCAAACGCGTTACATACGAACACTATTGCGGCTACATCCAAAAATCGTTTGAGGAAATGCTCGTATGGCTAAAGCATCACGAAAACGACATAGACCACTTCATCCAAAACAAATTTTATGGAACGAAAGTCCGCATTGTTTTAAGGGACACGCAGGATTATTATAATTTCCTGGACTTTTCCACTCATCCGTCCTGCATGGTAGATTACATTGAACGGGAAAAAATATTTGAAAATCTATGGAATCATTCATTTGTCGATTCCAACATCGTATTACAGGAAGTTCAGGCTCTGTATAGGCATGATATCCCTTATTTTTATACGTTCACCCATTCCAGAGACATTTTTTCGCTTGACGGCAGCATTGCAGATTACTTTTCACACGATATTATGGCCACATTGAGAAAACATCATGCTTTTATCAACCCATACAATATTGATTATTCCACATTTTTATTAGGAGAAAGCCTTGACTGTTTATCTTCAGCATGCAGACCTGTTTCTGTCCGCTCCCGCAAAGCAAGCGGCAGTCCCTGGATAGACAAAGCAAATGACATAGCGTCCAAAATATTAGATACCGTAATTGTTAACACAAAAGAAAATGCCGTATTATGGCCCGAACCATGTAATCACGGGGAAAAGCTTTTGATAGACTATCCCGATGCAAACCTTTATCACGGCACCGCCGGACTATTTGTATTTTTCTATCATCTAAACAAACTCAGTCCGGACAGCAATTATAAACAAATACTTCAAATTCTCGAACATGAAGTATTTGCCGCAAGTCATGCAAGCGAATTAGAAAGTGCCTTTTATGGAACGTCCTGTAAGATTACAGCTGCGTTTGCTGCCTATCACTTTGATAAAGACAAAAAATTTTATGATTATATAACACAATATCTTTCAGAAGCAAAAGCGTATGCCTCCCATATCAAATCCTGGGATTGGATACGGGGAAAAAGCGGCTTGATCGCACTGTTAGTTACAATATATGAAGAATGCCCGCTTCCAATGATCAATGACCTACTTAAAATACTGCTTTCAGATATCGAGGATATGAATGTCTCTGAAATCGGATTTGCTCATGGCTGCAGCGGAATCTTATATGCTCTGTTACGTGCAAATACAATCTTGTCCGATGCGAATATAGATCATAAAATATTGGAATTATATCAAAAAACAGAAACTCATTTGCAGACAGATCAGCAGTATTCACCTGCATGGTGTAACGGAACTATGGGGATTAACAAAGCGCTGTCTGAGTTTTTAAAACAGCATCCGGACAGCCATGTAAATTTTATCCGTCCTGCAAGAGGCTATACCCAGAACAACTCCTGTATCTGCCATGGCACATTCAGCGGCATTTCATCAGCATGTGATTTACTACGTGCAGGACAAATTTCAGATCAGATTTTCAGAAAAAAAGCAGAAGAGTTTGCACGTAAAGAGATTGTTTTGTGTGGATACAAAAGATTTGTCCCATTAGGGCTCTTCAGCGGATTGGCTGGTATTGGTTACCAACTTATACGTTGTATCTGTCCGTACAATACGCTTGACCTGTTGTTTTTTGATTCAAACTCAAACTCTTGTTAATTCATTCGAGAAAAATATTTCTTACTTTTACAAATAAATGCTTTACTTTTTGAACGAAATATTGTATAATATAAAAAATGACAAAAGGTATTGTTTAGGAGGGTAATAATGGAAACAATTACATTAGATAACATTCTTAAAAATTTGGGAAATGCCAAAAAACATAACCGTTTCATAGAGGACTCGTTTGAAAATAGTAATATTGAGACTTTATTCCTGTCAAATGACAGTTTACCAAGTTGCTTTACTTGGTTTACTGAACTAGGATTTTGTTCGGAACTATAATAATATTAATTTAAATCAAGAATAAAACTTCCATTCTCAGAACGGAGGTTTTATTCTAATTATTATTTGATCCCGAAAAATACACTTTCAGCTAATTTTCTTATATATCACAATTGCAAAAACCTCAATCATAATAACGATATTGTAAATCCATTGAACAATATTCGCTGTTGAAAGATAATCTATTTCTATATAGGAAGATATCTTTGCAAAAATATTTACAAACACTATAAACGTAATTGTAGATAAAATGCTTGCTCTTCCAATAATGGCTCTCCCTCTCTCATCACGAGAGGTATTTACAAATAGTAATATTAATAATAATATAGTGAATACAACAGTAAAAACTACTCCCATTTTAAACAACATACGACTATGTGTAAGATTATTAATCGTTTCTAACATATTTAGTCCCCCTTATCAAAAATAAATAATTCTTTTATATCCGCTTCTAATATCTGAGAAATTGCATACGCTAAAAAGTGAAGGATTGTACTTATTTTTCTCCAATTGCATAATTGTTTGTCTGGATACCCCCGCAAGATTTTTATATCTTCAACTAATTTTTTTTAATATCAAGATTGTAACGCTTTCAATTATAATAACAATATTATAAATCCATTGAATAGAGTTTGCCATTGTTAAGTCATCAACTTCAATACTAAATGATATTTTTGCAAAAAGATTTACAAGCAAAATAAATGCTATCGTAGAAAATGTACTTGCTTTTCCAATAATGGCTCTTCCTCTCTCATCATGCGAAGTTTTGCTAAATAATAATACTAGCAATATTACAGTAAAAATAACACTGACATTTACTCCCACACGAAACAGCATGACATTTTTACTAAGTTCATTAATAACTTCTATCATGATCAGTCCCCCTTATCAAAAATAAATAATTCTTTTATATCCGCTTCTAATATCTGAGAAATTGCATACGCTAAAAAGTGAAGGATTGTACTTATTTTTCTCCAATTGCATAATTGTTTGTCTGGATACCCCCGCAAGATTTGCAAGTTCCTGCTGCGTCATCCTTTTTTTTGCCCGCCAGACGTGTATCTGTGTATCTACTATTTTATATTTCTTTACTGCCATATACTTATACACCTCCATCATGTTCTGTCCCCTGTAAAACATTTTCTATTGTAACATTTTCTACTCTTTTTGTAAATAATATTTTTCATATTGAAAAAGCATTCATGTATCTAAAAATTCGGGCATAAATTCAGCTACTTTAAATACAAGGAACATCAAAAATACGATATCAGTATTCGATCAGGCAAGATAAGACAATTAACATTTACTGCCTGCGCTATATTTATCATCTCATTCTTCTTCCTATTATCATATACAATTGTAATAAAAAAATCAATATTTTTATAACAAATTAGCAGAAGGGATCATACACGACCCCTTCTGCTCCTCAATAATTATTTTAACATATGAAGTGACTGATATAAATGAACCTCTCCCGCTCCAAAATAAACATCTTTGCCAACTGCTCCAATATCCTCTGTTCCACGCATCATATCCTCCGTAATCTGATTCATAGAAACATCCTGCCCTTTTTCGATATAGTAAGATAAAATATCCGCAAGGCCTGCCGAAACCGCCGGAGCTGCAAAGCTTGTCCCATATGAAAAACTATACCCCTGCGGTACATTCAGTGAGGATAAGCCATTGTCTTTATTTGTTGGATAAAGGCAGTAAATCCACTTACTTAAATCCAACACGCCGTCCACATAGACCAGATCTCCTCCAGGTGCGCACAAATCAATATTCGATCCAAAATTGCTATAGGATGCCAAAGCGTTTTCCATTACGGAAGAAACGGTAATGCACTGCCTGATACCGCCTGGCAAATGTCTCTTGTGCTCCGTCTCATAATACTGATCAAGATCCAGACTTTTATTTCCGGCGGACGCAACAACGATACAGTTCTTTGTTTCGGCATATGCAATCGCTCTCTGAAACGCTTCGATTGTTAATAATTCACTTTCCACATCTTCACATTTATATGTGCCAAGGCTCATATTAATGATGTGGTTGCCATCATTTGCCGCCTGAATCACCGCACGGATCGTCCAGTCTGAATCACCTGTTTCTTCTCCAATCACCTTATAGACTGTTATTTCGGCTTGCGGTGCAACTTGTGCAAGGATACCTGCTACACCTGTTCCATGTCCATAATGGTCCGCAATGCCAGCTTCGTCTGTTACATAAGAACAGGAATCTTCCATATTAATTTTTCCTTTCAGAATAGGATGTTCCGTATCCACTCCGCTGTCAATCAACGCAATTCTTGCCCCATCTCCTTTTGCAATGTCTAATGACATTCTATGATCCGTTATTTCATCCACATGCCAGGCCATAGCGTCAAACAGCTCTTCATCCGTCAACTGTGAGCGAAACCGGCTGTCTCCCGCAGCATCAATAGAAACATTGTTTAAATCAATGCTGTTTAATGGATTCTGCGGAGCGGATATATCCGGCAGATTCCCTTTTGCAGAAATAAACGGTCGGATACTTTCATGGCTGATAAGCTCCTCCTTATCCACCGATGCCGGCAGGTCTAAATGAATGCATGCAATTTCAGGAATCCATGATACTGTGATTTCAGGTGAAATCTGACGGATCGCCTGTTCAAATTGTTCCATCGTATCACCGGATTTCAAAAGCAAATCCAGGCTGTTCCCTTCCTGTTCTTCTCCTGTTGTACCTGCAAAGACCGTGCCTGCAGTCATCATTGTTAAAATCAATCCGATTACTAATACTTTAATCTTTTTACCCAACTGCCTGTTCTCCTCTCAATTTATTAACATTCAGATTACCGCTGTATATATAGCTGTATAATCCCTGCTTTTTCATAAGTTCCTCATGTGAACCTTCTTCAACGATATTCCCCTGATACATTACGATCACTCTGTCAAAATGCTGAATCGTGTTTAATCTGTGCGATACTACAATACAAGGAAAATCATATTCTTTGACTCTGTTCATAATATAATTCTCGGAAATATTATCCAGCGCGCTCGTAGGCTCATCCATAACCATTAATTCCGGTTGATTCACAATCGCACGCGCAATCGCTATCCTTTGCATCTGTCCGCCGGAGAGGTTCATTCCGCCTTCCGATATCAGCGTTTCATACCCCATCGGCAATGTCTGTATGATTTCATCTACTCGCGCGTCATCTACTGCCTTACGAAAGAGTTCATCCGTAATATCGGTTTTATTCATCAGAATATTTTCTTTCAGGCTCATATTAAATATGGCCGGATTCTGATTCACCATACTAACCTTTTCCCGTATTGCGCTCTGACTTAATTGTTTCATATTTTTTCCATTCAGCAGGACTTCTCCTTCAGATGGCGAGTACAATCCGGACAGCACTTTTATCAACGTACTTTTTCCTGATCCGCTCGGTCCCACGATCGCAACTTTTTCGTTTTTGCCGATCTTCAAATTAATATTTTTTAATATAGGTTTTTCGAACGTGCTGTACTGAAAACCGACATTTCTTAATTCTATCGAGTTATACGGCTCGTTGAGTGTTTCTTTTTCATCGTCTGCTGTTATCTTTTGTTCTAAAATTTCTGATAATTTTCCAAAGTAAGAACGTAATAACATCAAAGACGAAAAAGCGCCCATAATGGTAATGATCGGTGTAACAAAAGCCGTTGCAACCGCGTTAAAACTAATCAGCTCGCCTACGGACAACGTACCGCTGCTAATCCCATAAATCCCCACGCCGATAATCATTAACGGCATTGTAAATTGTGTTGCTGTCGAAATATTTCCGATGAATCCGGCTGCCCTGTTTTTACTCATTTGGACTTTCAGCTGTTCGCTGAAATTCTTTTCCCAATCTTCATAAAACTGTTTCTCTGCACCGATAGATTTCACCGTTTCCATCCCTTCAAATAATTCCACCAATGTCCGGTGTACTTTTGAATGTAAGATCAGCTCCTTGTCTGTCAATGCCTGATACCGCCTGGTATTCAAAAAGGATGATACCACGATAATAAAAATGCCGCCCATGCTGACGATCGTAAGCTGCAGAGAATAACGAACCATCAGGTATAAATATGCCACTACAAAAACGATGTCTATCACTGTGGTAACCAATTGGCTGCTCAATAATTGCTGGATATACGTGGTTAAATTAGACCTGAAAATCAAATCTCCGGTGGAACGATTTACAAAAAAATTAAGCGGCAGCGCCATAATTTTTTTCATAAACTGCGTCATTAAATGCCGTTCAAAAAAATTTTGAAAATGAGCGACAATCAGCGTCCTGCCTACCTGCAATACGTAATACATGCCAAAGATAATTCCTACCACGATCATAATTTCTGACACTGTCATTTCCTGTGACAATATCATGTAATTGTCTACTACCCTCTGCGTAATTACCGGTATTCCCAATGCAAATATTTGTATCAGGATCGTGAAAAAAAGCACGCCAAGTATTTTGAATTTTTGATCCGCAAGTAAGTTTATCAGCACATTTTTTTCTTTTTCCTGTTTTATGCCATCCGCGATTTTTTTGTCAATCTCATTTGGAACAAGGACCATATTAGAAAAATGTTCTAAAAACTCCTTATAGGAATACTTTTTTCTTCCCTGCGCCGGATCTACTACGATCATATGAGTGACACTCATACGTTCAAAAACAACATAATGTTTATGATCCCAAAACAATATGCATGGCCTGTTGTTTTCCTTAAAAAAATCAAGATCCAATACTTTATAGCCTGATGAAGATATTCCAAAATCCTGAAAAATTGACTTCAAATGAAACAGTGTATTTCCTCCTTTTGGAACTCCATACTTATCACGCAGTGAATTTAATGAGACATGAATGCCAAAATAGTTTAAGAGCATGGTAACTGAGGTGATTCCGCATTCGCTGTGTTCACTCTGCTCTATGAACTTAACCTTTCTTCTCACGATGCCCAGCCCCCTTCCCTATCATAATTGCAGAAAAGTTATGTTCTTCCTTCTTTATCATCTGAACTATACTCCTATTTTCATTTTAAGGATTTTTCCCTGTATGTACTCATCAGAAATATATCTGACCTGGCTATTTCCGCTCCCAAACACTTTTTTCATCTCATCTTCACTCAATTTTATGCATTTGCTGTCCTTTACTGCAAGCTTATCCTTGTCTTTCCATGTTTTCATTTCAATCGCCTCCTTTACAATGTTCTATACAATATGTTTTTCTATCATATTACACCTGTATTGTATAACAATCTTTTCAAATTGTAAAGTATTTTTTTCAATTCGTTATTTATTTTTATTAAAATGTTCATAAAACAAAAAAACCACCAGCACAAAACTGATGGTTTTCATACAGCTATAACGACGCGCCTTTTTCCATAAAAAGACAAACTTCCAAATCCTCTCTTTCTTTCACCTCAAATACAATCCTCCACCGTACCTTCTGCACAGGTTCAAAATGTAAGGAAGAAATCGCTGTCCGTCTATTCTCGTCAGCGCTTTTTCCAGCCATAAACACCCCCACTGCCGCCGCACTGTGCGGACTGTCTGCTTCTCCAGCCGTTTCTTTCACACTCTCCTCCAGTTTCGGATGATCGCCATACGCACAGTCCCGAATATCCAAAAGGCCGCGGTCTGTTTCTGGCGTTATGCTGTAAGAAAGCATTTGACAATATTCCGGATAAGCCACCCCTTTCTTCCCAATCTCCGCAAAGCTGTGCCGCATCTGTTCGCATCCATGCAGCGTCAATAGGTACTCCTGCCCGGTAACCGGATGAATGGCCCTGATTGTATCACCATCACAGCTCATATCCGTCGTAAAATGCCCTGCCGAGACAGAAACAGTGTTTGCACGGAACAATAACGATGTTTTCCGCGGAGACAATATCGGCGTTTCGCTCCAATTGTAGACAAGCCGCCCAAAATGCCAGCAGCACTCTCTGTCGCAGCCGTAAGCGTCCATCCATTCTTCCGCGTTACTGTCATTTTGAAATCCGTTTTCAGCTTCAGAATCAGCATTTCCCATCTGAATAATATGTTTCGGATACCATCTCACACTGCTGCTCATACGCAGCGTCAGCGGTACGTCATCCAGCCGCATTTCCACTAAAAAATCCCTGCTTCCCGGATTATCCGCATCTATCTGCTCAAATTCTTCCGGCGTTTTTACAGACATCCGCCGTTTGGAATCCCATTTTTTCAAAAACACCTCCATTGCTTCTGTTGAAATTTTTGCGCATACGTCCAGTACGGCCCCTGCATGGCCTGTATAAACGGCAGGAATAAACAGCTCCTGTGCTCCCCAACATACAGTCTGCCGAATCGGCACCGCTGTCAGTTTCGTGCCAGGCTTTCCTTTGCCCCATATATTATGATCAAAATACACATCCATTGCATTCATCTCCTTATCCAGCATCCATTACTGCAGCGGAATCAAAATCTTCAGGCTAAACCAGCTGTCCTTCAAGCTGACATCCACCTCTCCTCCATATTTATGCACCGTATGCCGCACGCTCTTTAAGCCATAGCCATGAAATCCGTGCTGTGCTTTTGTCGTCACCGGGAGCTCTTTTTCAAACTGCAGCTGCTGCTCACAATAATTTTCAATCCGTATAATCAAAAAATCCCGCTGCGAAAATACCGAGACATGAATCATTCGTTTTTCCGGCTCCGCCAGCTTTTTTTCATATTCGATCGCATTATCCAGCGCGTTTCCAAATATCGAGCAAATATCCATGACATCCATAAAGTCCAGCAGCGCCCCGTCTGCGACGATCGTCATTTCGATCTCGTTTTTCATGCAGTTGAGGCTTTTGCTCGTCAGCAGCGTATCCAGCACGGAGTTGCCCGTATGCTGCTGCGCGCCGTAGCTTTTGATATCCGCTTCCATCTGATCCAGATATTCACTCCGCTTATCCGCGTTTTCTTCGGCACGCAGCGCATGAATATGATGCTTCAAATCATGATATTTAAAATGTATCAGCTCCAACGTCTCCTGTGACTGCTGGTACTGCTCATACTGATTGCACAGTATCATCTCCATCCGCGCAAGATCCTGCTGAGAACGCAGATGCAGCCGCTGGATATGATACGCGTAAAAGATCGCCAGGCCGCTCAGATCCACAAGCGTACGGACATTAAACACATCCGCCCGGTATCTGCCTCCAAACGGTGTATTCGTATATACAAAGCCAAGGTTGCTGCTTAAAAATACGGAAATGCCGATCACCGCCGCAAATATAACCTCGCGTCCTGTAATCCCCAGGTCATGCTCTCCAGCCGCAACCTGCCTGCCCAGCTTCCATAATATAACATATACCGCCCCATAAACAGCAAACAACAGCAATATCGCTATCCACTTTTCAGTAAATCCGCAATAATAATAAAAATAACAATGCAGCTGCCACTCTAAAGATGCCGCAAACTCCGCCATTACAAAAGCCCGGATGCAATGGTATGCCGCGTCTGACGCGCTGATATCGCTGCATCCCCAAATGAGCAGATACATCATAAGCAATGCGACTGCCATATACAAAAACCACAAAAACCCGCTCTGCCCCTTTGTCAGTACGAGAAAAACCGCCTGCACAGGCAGTGCCAGACCAAGCATCCCCCACACTTTCCATCGCGCAAACCGCTGTCGCTGCTCCAAAATGCAGACCATACAGGCAAGCCACTCTGCCAGCGCTGTAAACAGCCTTGGTATGTCCGGCAGCATCTGCCCCATTGCATGATAGGCATCATACTCTGTCATCTCAGTCCACCTCGCTCCAGTATCTTGTCAGCTCCTGCATAAACGCACCCGACCTCGGACGGCTGATTAACAATGGCTCTCCCTTTACAACCGCACATTTATCCCGCACGCCCTCCACATGCTCCAGATTAATCAAATATCCCTTGTTGCCGCGTGAAAAATGCATGCCGCGCAGCAATTCCTCAGCCTGCTTCATCGTGCCGCTGGCAGTAAAGATTCCGTCCTTCGTATGATACACCAGATTATGCGCCTGGCTCTCCACATAATAGATATCCGAAGCGTCCAGCCTTAATACACCGCCCCGAATCTGAATCACCACCGGGTTTTTCGTCTTCTTTTTCAGTCTGGCAACCGCACGCCCGATCTTTTGGGAAAACGCAAAATAAGTCACCGGTTTTAAAATATAGTCCAACGCCCCGACTTCATATCCGCGGATCGCGTACTGCGCCATATTCGTAATAAAAATAATGATTACCTCAGAATCCATTTTTCTGATTTCTTCCGCGGCTGTCATGCCGTCTACAAACCGCATCTGGATGTCCATCAAAATCAGGTCATACTGCGCCTTATAATCCGATGTAATGCCATCCCCGTCCCGATAAATCTTTACTTCAAAAATCTCGTCGATTTCTTCCTGAAAATCCTTTAAATACTGCCGAAGCTGGTCAATATACAGCTCATCATCTTCCACAATGGCTATTCTTATCATAAAGCGCCTCCATGTCTGCCGTTTTTTACCTGTGTTCTATTATATAGGAATTTTTCTTACAGTACAACCTTTTTCCTTTCTGTTATTTCAATTTTTTCGTCATTATAACTAATTTAACAAGTTATTTTTTATTAAAAATATACAGAACAAATACAATTCATGCAAAATATGTACAGTTTATGCAAAAATCTGCACATTCATTTATTTGCTGTTAAAATACATACACAGACAAAAAACAAGGCGGCAGCGACGTTCGCACTGCTGCCGGACAAAGGAGGAAATGAAATGATTCAATTTTTAGGAGACGTTTTAGGCCCGCTCTTTACCGGACTCGGCGTCAGTGAAGCAGATTTTCAGATGTATCTGACACAGTTAAGCGGATATGTGTATTTTATCCTGGCTGCCCTGCTTGCTATGATCGTCGTACTGATCCTTGCCGTAAAAGTGAAAAAAGGCCTAAAGCACATCGTGCGCTGGCAGGCAGTGCTGGCATTCACAGCCGCCGTTACCGTCGCTGTAAATATGATCTGCTACGGCCCTATGTACAGCAATGTATCCGGCTTTTTAAACGCATCCAAAGTAAATCTGTCCGCTGAGACAGTAGCGCAGAGCAAGGCGACCGTACAAAAAGTCGGTGAAGAAGGACTGGTGCTTGTGAAAAACGAAGGACTTCTTCCGTTAAACGCAGATACCAAAGCACTGAATGTATTTGGATGGGATTCCACAAACCCGATTTTTGGCGGAACTGGTTCCGGTTCTTCGGACTCCGCATCCGCAACCGGCATTCTGCAGTCCTTAAAAGACGCCGGATATGAAACAAACCAAACGCTCACCGATTTATATACTGAATACCGGGCAGAACGTCCGACCGTCAGCATGAACGAGCAGGACTGGACACTGCCGGAACCGACCGTGGACGCCTATACAGACACGATCATGGACGAAGCAAAATCATTTTCTGATACCGCGGTACTTGTCATCGGACGCTCCGGCGGCGAAAATGCCGATCTGCCGACAGACATGAACGCTGTCATCAAAGGAACCTACAACCTTGCATCCGAGGTGGCAAGCGCACCGGACAACTTTACTTATATGAACAGCTCCTATACAAACAACGGTTCTTACGACGACTTTGAAGAAGGCGAATCCTACCTGGAGCTGTCCAAAACGGAAGAAGACCTTGTAGAAAAAGTCTGCTCCGAATTTAACAAAGTCATTGTAGTCATTAATGCAAACAACGCCATGGAATTAGGCTGGGTAGAAGAGTATGACCAGATCGGCGCCGTTATTCTTGCACCTGGCACCGGCATTACAGGCTTTGCCGCACTTGGCGAAATTATCAATGGTACGGTAAACCCATCCGGCAGAACGGTTGATACTTACGTGCGCGACCTGCTGCATACACCATATATCAATAATATCGGCAACCATTCCTATTCCAATGTCAAAGACTTAAATGATCAGATCGCTGCCGCAGACTCCGCAGCCATCGGCAACCTTTCTTTCGTAAATTATGTCGAAGGCATTTATGTTGGTTATAAATTTTATGAAACGGCTGCCGAAGAAGGTCTTATTACTTATGAAGATGAAGTTCAATATCCGTTCGGTTATGGACTGAGCTACACAACCTTTGACAAAAAACTGGAAAACTTTAACGACAACGGAACTACAGTATCCTTTGACGTTGTCGTTACGAATACAGGCGATGCCGCCGGAAAAGAAGTCGTTGAAATTTATTTTACTCCGCCGTATCAGAATGGAGGAATCGAAAAAGCTTCTGTAAACTTAATTGATTTCGGCAAGACACAGACATTAGAGCCAGGCGCCTCCGAAACGATCTCGTTTGAAATCGCAAAAGAAGATATGGCAGCCTATGATTCTGCAGGCATCAAAATTGCCGGCGGCGGTTATATTCTGGAAAAAGGTGAATACTCCGTATCCGTCCGCTCCGATTCCCATACCATCGTTGCCGAAGCATCCTTTACCGTAGATGCTGACATAGACTACAGCACGAACAAACGGGAAAGTGATTTTGCAGCGGCAACCAATCAGTTTGAAGATTACTCACGCGGAGATTTTGAACAGCTCTCCAGAAAAGACGGTTTCTCAAACTATGAAAAAGCATGTGCGGCACCATCTGCAAACCAGTATGAAATGTCTGATGAAATCCGTACGCGCGTGACCGAAAATGCTTTTGGTACTTATGACGGTACGCTTTACAATGACGAAGCAGATACCATGCCTGCCATGGAAACCAAAAACGGCCTTGCCCTTTATGACCTCAAGGGCCTTGCCTATGACGATCCAAAATGGGATCAGCTTCTGGATCAGTTAAGCTTTGACGACATGTCCACCATGATTAATATCGGCGGCTGGCAGACGGCAGAAGTAAAATCCGTCGGAAAAATCGCTACCTCAGACTGCGACGGCCCGGCCGGACTGAGCAACTTTATTACCGGAGCATACGGCTCTGCCTATCCTTCCGAAGTACTGATGGCCCAGACATGGAACAAAGAATTAGCTTATGAAATCGGAAAATCCATGGGCCAGGAATACAAAGAAGCCAACAACTTCGGCTGGTATGGCCCGGCCATGAATACACACCGCAGCGCTTTTGCCGGACGTAACTTTGAATATTACTCCGAAGACGGCGTATTAGGCGGCTATATCGCGGCAAACCAGATGAACGGCGCGTCAGAACACGGCGTATATGCCTATATCAAGCATTTTGCCTTAAATGACCAGGAAATCAACCGTATTTCCATGCTCCTTACCTTTTCATCCGAACAGGCAATCCGCGAGATTTATTTAAAACCGTTTGAAATCGCAACGAAAAACTTTACCGGAACTTCCCGTGCAGTCATGTCGTCCTTTAACTGGATCGGCACGGAACCAAGCTGTGCGAACAGCCATCTGCTGAAAAACGTGCTACGTGGTGAGTGGGGCTTTATCGGGATGGTAGAAAGCGATTACGATGGCTCTTACGGCTACATGATTACTGACCACTGCATCCGAAGCGGCAATGACCTGATGCTCGGATTTGCCGGCGCAGAGTCCAATGTCCTTTCTGACAAGAGCGCTACAGCGATAAACGCTATGCGCCAGGCATGCAAAAATATCCTGTATACGATAGGAAGCAGCGGCTATTACGCAGGAAACAGCGACCCAGCCGGAGCCATGACAAACATGACCAAAATCTTCCTGACCGCAGATATTATCATAGGTCTGCTCATTGCGGCGATTGAAGCGATCTTAATCATCCGCTATCTAAAAAAGAAAAAGAACGCATAAAGCTATCATAAACACTATCTGTAACCGTTCAGTATCCTCTGAACGGTTACAGCCCCATCATAACAGGAGGGTCCATATTGAACGACAAAACAACTATCAACTTTATGGAAAAAAATAAGGCAGAAAAACTGTCAGAATCTTCAATAAAAAATATGATAAAAAAAATGTCCCTGGCTGAGAAATGTTATCTCCTGTCCGGAAAAGATTTCTGGCAGACCCGCTCCGTGACACATGCCGGCATTCCAAACGTAACTCTGTCCGACGGCCCGCACGGTGTCCGCAAACAGGAAGGCGCCAGTGATCAGCTGGGCTTAAATAAGAGCCTTCCCGCGACCTGCTATCCAACAGCCGCGACCATCGCAAACAGCTGGGATCCCGCTCTCGGTGAACAAATCGGGGCCTGCCTGGGAACAGAAGCAGCTTCGCAGGATGTATGCGTCCTGCTCGGTCCGGGCCTTAATATCAAACGCAGTCCTCTGTGCGGCCGCAATTTTGAATATTTCAGCGAAGACCCTTATCTGGCCGGGAAAATGGCAGCAAGCTATGTCCGGGGCATCCAGTCCAAGGGCGTCGGCGCCTGTCCGAAGCATTTCGCCGCAAACTCCCAGGAGCTGCGCCGCATGGCCAGTGATTCCATCATGGACGAACGTACACTGCGCGAAATATACCTGACCGGATTTGAAATCGCCGTAACAGAAGCCAAGCCAAAATCCATCATGTCATCCTACAACCGGATCAACGGTACGTACGCAAATGAAAACGAACATCTGCTGCAGGAAATCCTGCGGGATACCTGGGGGTTTGACGGCTTTGTCGTCTCAGACTGGGGCGCTTCGAACGACCATACCGCAGGCGTCGCGGCAGGATCCCATCTGGAAATGCCTACAACCGGCGGCGATTCCGACGAAGAATTGATTCAGTCTGTAA
The DNA here is from genome assembly GCA_948468465.1 of uncultured Eubacterium sp. The sequence goes on from CAOKJJ010000046.1 coordinate 28,513, forward strand.
AAACCGGAAAAATCAACGAACAGCTTGTCAATCAGCGCGTAGAAGAGCTTCTTACTGCCATTCTCCCGCTGCGTCATTCCGTAAACAAAACAAAAGGAACGCCGTTTGACAAAAAAACACATCATCAAATGGCACGCAAAGCCGCCGAACAAAGCATTGTGCTCTTAAAAAATGAACACAGCATCCTGCCATTAAAAAAATCAGCCAGAGTCGCCCTGATCGGTGACTTTGCAAAAACACCGCGTTATCAGGGCGCCGGCTCCTCTGTCGTAAATCCGACAAAGCTGGACTCCACACTGGACATTATCGAAAACTATCCCCTGGATCTGGCAGGCTTTGCGGCAGGCTATCCACGCACAGGCAAAGCGGATGCCGCACTGGAGCAGGAAGCCCTGGAACTGGCAAAAAACGCGGACGTCATTCTCTTATATATCGGCCTTGACGAAATCTCCGAATCCGAGGGCCTTGACCGTGCGCACATGAAACTGCCGGACAGCCAGCTTCAGCTTATGAGTAAGCTGTCCAAAATCAATCCGCACATCATAGCCGTACTCTCCGCCGGCTCCGCGGTAGAGATGCCATGGCTGAATCAGTGCGAAGCAGTCATACACGGCTACCTGAGCGGGCAGGCAGGCGCCAGCGCCATGCTCAATGCCATAACCGGAAAGATCAATCCATCCGGAAAGTTAAGCGAGACATACCCACTCCAATACGAAGACATTCCGAGCGCGCCTTATTTTCCTGCCAAAGAACGCAACGCCGAATACCGGGAAGGCCTTTATGTCGGCTACCGCTACTTTGAAACTGTTAAAAAACCCGTTCTGTTTCCATTCGGCTATGGCCTGTCCTACACGACATTTGCATACTCCAATCTAAAAGCAGATGATAAAAAGGCCGTTTTTACGATCGAAAACACAGGAACACGCGACGGCGCCGAAATTGCCCAGCTGTATGTCTGCGCCAAAAACGGAACCGTCTACCGGCCTGCCAAAGAATTAAAAGGATTCACCAAAGTATTTTTAAAAGCAGGCGAATCCAAAGAAGTCACGATACCATTAGATGACAAGGCATTCCGCTACTTTAACGAAAAGACAAACCGTTTTGAAATTGACGGCGGAACTTATGAGATCTGCATCGGCGCAAGCTGCGCAGACATCCGGCTGTCACAGGCTGTCACGGTCAACGGCACGAACGCCCCTGTCCCTGCCGACCTGTCCAAACTGCCTTCATACGCTTCCGGCGACATTCTTAACGTATCCGACAAAGAATTTGAGCAACTGTTAGGCCATCCGATTCCGGACGGACACTGGCAGGGGAGCCTGGATATTAACGATGCCATCTGCCAGATGTACTACGCCAAAAGCGCTCTTGCCCGCCTGATTTACAAAATACTGACCCATATGCTGAACAAAAGCATGAAAAAAGGCAAACCAGACCTGAACATTATGTTCATATACAACATGCCGTTCCGCGGCATCGGCAAAATGGCCGGAGGCATGTGCAGCCAATATATGGTCGAAGGGATGATGACAGCCATAAACGGCCATCTGTTTGCCGGACTTGGCCAAATAATATCAGGCTTTTTCAAGCAGCGCAAGGTCGCAAAAAAAGCCGCCAAAATGCAGTAGCGGCAGCGTTCGCAATCCTGCAGACGTTTCGCTTTGAAATAAACAACAGCACAACAGCAAATCTTACAGGGAGGACAGATCATGCAGCAATTTATGAAATGGTGGGGTCCTAAATGGCAGGGATTTGAACATAACCATCCGGAACTTGCCAAATGGGTCTATCAGATCTTTTACTTTTTTGTATTCAGTATGGGGGTAACGATCGTACAATATTTATTTTTTACTTTTATGCCCGGCATGCTTGGAACGAAACTCGCCGGCACAGAATTTATGTGGCCGCAAAAAGAACTCCATTTATTCGGCGTGGAATTTACCTGGAGCCTGCTTGGCTACAACGTCCTTTACGACGCGTCAGGCGCCGTATTGATCGGAGGCGGACTCGGCTATTTTATCAGCTACGAGACAGGCTCCTTTGTCGCCCAGTGCATCAACTTCCCGCTGCAGCGCAATATTACGTTTAAAAGCCATGGCAACCCGTTTTATCAGGCGATGTGGTATTTTATCGCATGGGTACTCATCTCTTTAATCTGCAACGGCTTTAACAATTTGTGGATGCCGATTGCGTCGGCGTATGTAACGCCTGCCGTATACAATATACTTGTAACCTTTATTACCGGCGGTGTTTCGATGATTATTTTCTTTTTTGTATTTAAGATCATATTTCCAGAAGGCGAGAAACATTAAATACACGGAAAAATGCTGCCAGGACCTGAGTGCTCTCAGTTCTGGCAGCTGTTTTAGGCGGTGGCAAGCTCGCCCTTCCAGTCTCTTGCAGCTACCTAATAAATAGTTTTTTCTTTCCTATCGAACGATTTTTGATATCGTTTCTTCCGGCTTCGCATGATTTTATTGATTTCCTTTCCAGAATCGCATATAATAAAAACAACCTAAATAAAAGGAGGATTTAGTCATGGTTGTTACAGCGACAGAATTTAAAGCTAATTTTGGCAAATACCTTGAATTAATTGCCAAGGAAGACGTCTTTATTACCCGAAATGGAAAAACGGTTGCTAAAGTTGTAAATCCTCAAATTTCTGCTGTAGATTCCTTGCGCGGAATGCTTGGCGGCATTTCTTCTGATATAGATATGAATTGTCAAAGTATGCAGCGTCACTAATAATGATGTTCTGACTGCGTTTCAGAAAAAGGCAAAAGATTTTGAAGATTGTCTTATTGCTACTTGCGCCAAATCTATACATTGTGATTGTATTGTCACCCGAAACAAAAG
>CAOKJJ010000047.1 GCA_948468465.1 uncultured Eubacterium sp.
GGACTACGCGACGCGACCGGACGCAGCCACAACTTCTATGCAGAATGCTTAGGAAATCTTAACATTCTGGAATAGGAGTCGAAATCCAGGCCCCGCCCCTCATCCAGCGTCCGGATAGCCACAAAAAAACGCAACACAATGTCAATTCTGTTGCACAGAAAATTGTTTAATTATCGGAAGCATCACTCTCCGACATAGAATAAACCTGACGTTTTCTGGCCATCTCATCACTTTCTAAATATTCATCATAAGTTGTTACCTTGTCAACAATGGTTCCGTCCGGTAAAAATTCGATGATCCGGTTTGCTGTCGTCTGCACAACCTGGTGGTCACGGCAGGCAAATAAAATGGTTCCCGGAAATTTCATCATGCCGTTGTTAAGCGCGGTAATCGCTTCCATGTCCAGGTGGTCCGTCGGCTCGTCAAAAATGAGTACATTGGAGCCTTCGATCATCATGCGGGAGAGCAGTACACGTACTTTTTCGCCTCCGGAGAGCACTTTCATTTTCTTTACGCCGTCTTCTCCCGCAAACAGCATACGCCCTAAAAATCCGCGCACATAAGTCGCGTCTTTAATCTCGGAAAACTGTGTCAGCCATTCGGTAATGGACAAATCGGTATCAAAGATTTCGGTGTTGTCCTTTGGAAAATACGACTGGCTTGTCGTAACGCCCCATTTATAATTACCCTCGTCCGGCTCCATTTCACCGGCCAGGATTTTAAACAGCGTGGATTTTGCAAGTTCGTTGCTGCCGACAAACGCGATTTTATCGTCATGCCCCATCACAAAGGAAACGTGATCCAGCACCTTTTCCCCGTCAATCGTTTTGCTGATGTCTTCTACCATCAGCACTTCATTGCCGATCTCCCGGTTTGGACGAAAATCAATATACGGATATTTACGGCTGGATGGCTTGATTTCGTCTAACTGGATTTTTTCGAGCGCACGTTTTCTGGAGGTTGCCTGCTTGGATTTGGAAGCGTTTGCAGAGAACCGGGAAATAAATTCCTGAAGCTCTTTGATCTTTTCTTCTTTTTTCTTATTTGCTTCTTTCATCTGCTTGATTAAAAGCTGGCTGGATTCATACCAGAAGTCATAGTTGCCGGCATACAGCTGAATTTTGCCGTAATCAATGTCTGCCGTATGCGTACATACTTTATTCAGAAAATAACGGTCATGCGATACGACAATGACTGTATTTTCAAAGTTGATCAAAAATTCTTCCAGCCAGGCAATGGCATCCAGATCCAAATGGTTGGTCGGCTCGTCTAACAAAAGGATGTCCGGATTGCCGAACAGCGCCTGCGCCAGCAGTACCTTGACTTTTAAAGAACCCTGCAGATTCTGCATGATAGAAGTATGCTCTTCTGTCGCGATGCCAAGCCCGTTTAACAAAGTAGCGGCATCGGCCTCCGCGTTCCATCCGTCCATTTCCGCAAATTCCGCCTCCAGTTCGCTGGCGCGGATGCCATCCTCATCCGTAAAATCCTCTTTTGCGTAAATGGCGTCTTTTTCCTTCATAATGTCATACAGCCGCTGGTTGCCCATGATGACGGTATCCAAAACGGTATATTCATCATACTGGAAATGATCCTGCTTTAAAAAAGACAGACGCTGTCCGGCAGTAACGGCAATGCTTCCGTTTGTCGGTTCGAGTTCCCCGGATAAGATTTTTAAAAAGGTAGATTTTCCGGCGCCGTTAGCCCCGATCAGGCCATAGCAGTTCCCTTCGGTAAATTTGATATTGACATCTTCAAACAAGGCTTTTTTGCCTACTCTTAATGTAACGTTATTTGCACTAATCATATTAAAATCCTCATTTATTTCATATTTTATTTTTGCAGTTCAAACAAGCTTTGCAGTTGCTTATTTTTCTATTATATATGTTTGGAATTTCCAGCCGCTTTTATTATTATACATAAAATATGTGTAATTTCAAGGAAAAGCTGGTGTTTTTTGATGAATTACATTTTTGCGGACAGCAGTTTGGATGATAAGCCGCATTTTGACCTCTGAAAAATTTACAGTCATAACAGTCATAAGCCGCGCATAAGATAAGTTCAGGAAGGCTGTCCATGAAAATCAGCAGATTTCATAGACTGTTTTTTACATAATGACAGATTTTGTGCAGTCTGCCGGTGGTTTTTTCCAAAAAAAGTAAATTGCACTCCGATTTATACAACTAACAATCTTTACAATCGACAAATTAAATGATAAAATTGTAACATAAAGTCGCTATGCGGCAAATAAAGAAGGAGGATAATAACAATGCCTAGAGCAAAAAAATCTATGGACGGTAATACAGCTGCAGCTCATGTAGCATATGCGTATACAGAAGTCGCAGCTATTTACCCGATCACCCCATCCAGCCCAATGGCAGATACTGTTGATCAGTGGTCTGCGGCAGGACAGGACAACATTTTCGGAAATCAGGTTAAAGTAGTAGAAATGGAATCAGAAGCAGGTGCAGCAGGTGCGGTACACGGTTCTCTTGCAGCAGGTGCACTGACAACGACATTTACAGCTTCCCAGGGTCTGCTGCTTATGATCCCGAATATGTACAAAATTGCTGGCGAGCAGCTTCCATGCGTATTTGACGTATCTGCACGTACGGTTTCTACACAGTCTTTGAACATTTTTGGCGATCATAGTGACGTTTATGCCTGCCGTCAGACTGGTTTCGCTATGTTATGTGAGACAAACCCGCAGGAAGTTATGGATTTAAGCCCGGTTGCACATCTGGCAACGATTGAAGGCAAAGTTCCATTCTTAAACTTCTTCGACGGATTCCGTACATCTCATGAGATTCAAAAGATCGAAACATGGGATTACGCAGATTTAAAAGAAATGTGCAATATGGATGCAGTGAAAGCATTCCGTGACCATGCGCTGAATCCGGAACATCCGGCTATGCGTGGTTCCCACGAGAACGGAGACGTATTCTTCCAGCATCGTGAGGCATGCAACAAGGTATACGATGAACTGCCGGCAGTTGTATCCAAGTACATGGCTAAGATCAATGAAAAACTTGGCACAAACTATGACCTGTTCAATTACTACGGCGCAGAAGACGCAGAACGTGTCATTGTGGCAATGGGTTCAGTTAACGACGTTGCAGAAGAAGTCATTGACTATTTAACGGCAAAGGGTGAAAAAGTCGGCTTAGTAAAAGTACGTTTATATCGTCCATGGGTTCCGGAAGCATTTACAAAAGTACTTCCGAAGACAGTGAAGAAAGTAGCTGTATTAGACAGAACAAAAGAACCTGGTTCCTTAGGCGATCCGTTATACTTAGACGTAGCGGCTACGCTGCGTGAAGCTGGCCTTGATACTATCGTATTAACAGGCGGACGCTACGGCTTAGGTTCCAAAGACACACCACCTTCCTCTATTTTCGCTGTATACAAAGAATTAGAGAAAGACGCACCAAAGCCTCGTTTCACAATCGGCATCGTGGACGATGTTACAAACTTAAGCTTACCGGAAGTAAAACCAGCTCCGATTACAGCAGCAGAAGGCACGGTAGAGTGCAAGTTCTGGGGCCTTGGCGGCGATGGTACGGTAGGCGCGAACAAGAACTCTACAAAGATCATCGGTGACCATACGGATAAATTTATCCAGGCATACTTCCAGTATGACTCTAAAAAGACAGGCGGTGTTACAATTTCCCACCTGCGTTTCGGCGACAAGCCAATCCGCAGCCCATATTACATCAACCAGGCAGATTTCGTGGCATGCCACAATCCTGCATATGTAAACAAAGGCTTTAAGATGGTACAGGATGTAAAACCAGGCGGCGTATTTATGATCAACTGCCAGTGGTCTGATGAAGAATTAGAGCATCATTTAAACGCAGAAGCAAAGAAATACATTGCTGACAACAATATTCAGTTATATACAATTAACGCAATTGACAAAGCGATCGAAATCGGTATGGGCAAACGTACCAACACGATCTTACAGTCTGCATTCTTCAAACTGGCAAATGTAATGCCGATTGATGATGCGGTAGACTTTATGAAACAGGCTGCTAAGAAATCTTACGGCAAGAAGGGCGATGCGATTGTAGAAATGAACTACAAAGCAATTGACGCCGGCGTAGACGCAGTACATAAAGTTGAAATCCCTGCTTCCTGGTCAAATCCGCAGCCAGACGCAGCTCCGGCTGAATTAACAGGACGTCCGGAAACAGTGAAGATGGTAAAAGAACTGATGGAGCCAATTTCCATTATGGACGGCGACAGCCTTCCGGTATCCGCATTTATGGGCAATCCGGACGGACAGTTCGAGCATGGCGCATCTGCATATGAAAAACGTGGTACGGCAGTAACGGTTCCTACATGGAACGCTGAGAAATGTATCCAGTGTAACCAGTGTGCATTTGTATGTTCTCATGCAACCATTCGTCCGTTTATGTTAAGCGACGAAGAAGTAAAAGCAGCTCCGGACAACATCAAGCTTGCAGACATGAAGCCAAAGGCCGGCGAATACAAATATACCATGAGCGTATCTCCATTGGATTGTATGGGATGCGGCGAATGTATTACTGTATGTCCGGTTGGCGCAATCGAAATGGTTCCGCAGGAATCTCAGGCAGCAGAGCAGCCGGTATTCGATTATCTGGTAGCAAATGTAGGCAAGAAGCCTGGCATGCCTGCAGACAATACTGTAAAAGGTTCTCAGTTCAACCAGCCATTGCTTGAGTTCTCAGGCTCTTGTGCAGGCTGTGCGGAGACTTCTTACGCAAGATTGATTACACAGCTGTTTGGTGAGCATATGTACATTTCCAATGCGACAGGATGTTCCTCTATCTGGGGCGGCCCTGCAGCTACATCACCATATACCGTGCACAAAGATTCCAAGAAGGGTCCGGCATGGGCGAACTCCTTATTTGAGGATAATGCAGAGCATGGTCTCGGCATGCAGATCGGCCAGCAGGTACTTCGTGACCAGGCAATCGCAAGCGCTAAGAAATGCGCAGAATCTGACAAAGCAGACGCAGCATTAAAAGATGCATTTGCAAAATTCATGGAAACAAAAGATGATACAAAGGCAAATACACCTGCAGCAGAAGCTCTTGTAGCAGAACTGGAAAAAGCGGCAGCAGCCGGATGTCCGAACGCAGCAGCAGCGATTGACAAAAAAGATTACCTCGCTAAGAAATCCATCTGGATCTTCGGCGGTGACGGCTGGGCATATGATATCGGCTTTGGCGGATTAGACCATGTGCTTGCTTCTGGCGAAAATGTAAACGTTATGGTATTTGATACAGAAATGTATTCCAATACAGGCGGTCAGGCTTCCAAAGCTTCCAATATCGGTGAAGTATGCCAGTTCGCGGCAGCAGGCAAAGATGTAAGCAAGAAGAGTCTTGCAGACATTGCTATGAGCTATGGCTATGTATATGTAGCACAGATTGCTCTTGGCGCAAACATGGCACATGCTGTTAAGGTAATTGCAGAAGCAGAAGCTTATAACGGCCCATCCCTGATCATCGGCTATGCTCCATGTGAGCTGCACGGTGTAAAAGGCGGCATGAACCACTGCCAGGATGAAATGAAGAAAGCAGTTGCTGCCGGATACTGGAATCTGTTCTCCTTCAACCCTGCATTAAAGGCAGAAGGCAAGAATCCATTTACACTGGCATCCAAACCAGGCGACGGCACATATCAGGATTTCTTAAACAACGAGACACGTTACAGCCGTCTTGCAAGATCTTTCCCGGATCGTGCAGAAAAACTGTTCAAGCAGTCCGAAGAAGCTGCAAAGGCTCGTTATACACACTTAGAGAGACTGGTTGAGCTTTATAAATAAGAACGGCCATAAATAAAAATAGTTACAAATAAACACTGACAGCAGCAGGTTCTTTTGAACCATACTGCTGATGAAGATAGAAAAACCGCAGCTTTTTAAGCAGCGGTTTTTCTATGTCAATGTTTAACGCAATGTTTCATTCAATTATTATCCTGAGCAAACAGATCATTGATTCTGACCTGAAACGGTTCCAATACTTTGGAGCAGATGACATCATCAAAAGAAAAGTGGCCGGCATCTTCCTGACCTTCAAAGGAATACGTCAAAACTGTTTTCAGCATTGGATTCACAATCCAGTATTCCCGGACACCAGCCGTACGGTATTTGAACAGCTTGATGCCGTAATCGGTACGAACGCTGTCAGGAGAAACAATTTCGATGATCCAGTCCGGTGCGCCTTTGCAGCCGCGGTCAGTGAACTTTTCAGGATCACAGATGACAGAGATATCCGGTTCGACCCAGGTCTTGTCATTGGCACTCAGATCAACCGCAAATGGAGCCGGATAGACGGAACAACTGCCATGATGAGTTTTAATATGATTGCCAATCTGCCATCCAAGTTCATAGACCAATTGCTGGTGGATCCGGTTTGGGGGCGCCATATCATAGAGCGTTCCGTCGATTAACTCGGCACGCTGTCCGTCAGGCAGATTCCAGTAATCTTTCGAAGTATAAATGCGTTTTTGCGGAAACGGCATGAGAGGTCACGTCCTTTCTTTTGCTGTATTTGATGAAAGTTTATGAATGAAAGAGATTATTTTTATGATATTTTCTATTATAATTTGTTTTTTTTCAAATATCAATGGTTGATTTTAGCGCGCTGCGAAGTGATTTATGGTGAATTTTACATTTCAGTATGATATAATAATATAAATTTCGCACAAAAGGCGTTGTATGATTATTGAAAAAAGCATGTATAATACAGTGGCATCTATCCGGGCAGGCAGAATACATAAAATAAAAACCGAAGAAAGCAGAGGGGAATATGGGGGAAAAATTAATTTTTTTTACAGGCGTATACGATACGCTGGATTTACTTACCGCAGAGTTTGTCATAGCATTTGAGCGTTTGGGCTATGAAATACTGCAGATAGATACGAAGGATATGAGTAAAGGATTGCTTGCATTGGCACGTTTTGTCCAGTCTCCGGTAAAAGCGGCAATTACATTCAATAATCTTGCATTCAATCTTGAGATAGTATCTGGAAAAAATTTATGGGAAGAGATGAACATCCCGTGTATTAATATTGTCGTCGATCATCCATGCCTTTATAAAAGCGCATTAGATGCAGCGCCGGCAAATGCAGTTGTGCTTAGCGTAGACAGAAAGCAGATGGATTATTTGCAGAGATTTTTTCCGCGTATATTAACGACTGGTTTTTTGCCGCACGGCGGAAAACGGCCAGCCGAAAAAATAATCCCAATCAAATATCGGGAAATAGATGTGATGTATGCAGGCGGATTATCTAAAAAATATGCGCCGGATGTGATACCGGATTTCAGTCAGTTTCCATTCGACGCAGAAGCAGTAGCGGACCAGGCATATGAGCGCCTGATCGCAGATACAAATCTGACAATAGAAGAAGTGATCGAGCAGATCTTAACAGAACAGGGGATTGTTGTCACAAACGAACAATTATCTGATATTATTACGAAGTTTCATTATGCAGAGATGCTGGCAGTTTCCTATTATCGGGAAAAACTGATACATACCATGCTAAACTACGGACTTCGTGTTCATTTATACGGGCGGGGATGGGATGTGTGCGATTTTGTAAATCATCCTAATTTAATATGGGAAGGCACTGTATCGCCACAGGAAGTTATTGTGAAAATGCAGCATAGTAAAATCGTTTTAAATACAACAACATGGTTCAAAGACGGAGCGCACGACAGGATTTTTAACGGCATGCTGGCCGGAGCTGTCGCTGTTACAGATGAATCCATTTATCTGAACGAGCAATTTCAGGGATATCCCAAAGCAGATGAAGATCACGCGGAAATGATTCTGTTTCATTTAAAAGAAATGGATCAGCTCGCAAAAACGCTGCGTGATCTGCTGGAACAGCCGGATAAGCTGCAAAAAATTGCAGATAACGGAAGAAAAAAAGCAGAATTATGCCATACATGGGAGTGCAGAGCCAAAGAGCTTCATGAGGATTTGCTTGTAAATCTTTGAGGTGCGTGTGACAGTTCAGACATGTTTGCCGCATCTGCTTTCCTGGATTTGCCTGCCAATTTGAAAATCCGGTTTACAAAGTGGCCCCCAGATGATAAAATATAGTGAAACATTTCCATAAAATACAGTAGATACTGTGCGGAGGAAGAACCATATGAATCAGAGGGGTAATGATACTGCTCTTGGAATGAACAGGATAAAGCAAGAGAGAGAGCGGAGACAGCGTGCGATGAAAAAGGAAGATTATTTACTAAAGCAGATAGACGAGTTCCGCGAAAAAGCAAAGCAGCTGCAGACTCTTTTGGATTCCAGAGAAGTAAAAGTACAGGAGCTGCAATTACTTGTAGATGAAAAGCAGGTACAGGCCAATGAACTGGAGGAGGTTATTATAAACCGCCAGACAGAAGCGGACCAGCTGATAACGGGTGTCGGACAGCAGATGGACCAGCTGATTGCTCAGCTGCAGATGACTGTAGACAGGCTGACAGAAGATACTTCTGCGCAGATTTATAATTTGAACAGACAGACCTCGAATAAGATTTCACAGATGTCAGATACGATCACGAACCAGATTGGTACGATGACAGATGAGACAAAAGCAAGCATTTCTAATATGACGGCGGATGTGACAGGCCAGATCAGCGCAATGACGACGGAAACGAAGGATACGATTGCGCAGCTGTCGGCAAATGTCACAGATCAGATGGAAGCGATGCGCCAGGAAACACACGGCGGTATGGATCGTTTGACGGTCGATATGACGAGCCAGTTTGAGCGTATGAAGCAGGAAAACCGCAATGGCATGGAGCAGATGACAACAGGGATAGCAGGCCAGTTTGAAAGTTTGCGGCAGGAAAACCGCAATAGCATGGAGCAGATGACGGCGGGCATGGCAGGCCAGTTTGAGAGTCTGCGGCAGGAAAACCGCAGCGGCATGGAACAGATGGCGGCAAATCTGACAAGCCAGATGGGTGCTATGAATGCGCAGACAAGAGAAAGCATCGGACGCATCAGTGCAGATATGGCAGGCCAGATTGACACGATTGCGCGGGAAAACCGCAGCGGCATCGAATATATGACCGAAGGCATCGGCAGCCAGATTGGCGCTATGACGCAGGAGACACGCGGCAGTGTGGAGCAGATGGGTGCGGATTTGATGCGTCAGATGCAGGTGATGGAACAGGGGACCAGAGACGGTTATTCGAAAATGACCTCAGACGTGACGAACCAAATCGGAGCGATGGCACAGGGAGCCTGGGATGGCTTTTCACAGGTGAATAACCGTTTGGATCAGATGCAGCAGTTTCAGGCAAGTACAAGAGACGATATGACACAAAGCGTCAGTCAGATGAATGCGGATACGAGAAACAGTTTTTTGGAAATGACGGATGCGTTTACGGATAAAATGAGTCAGATGACCGGATATGTGACGGAGCAGTTTGACCAGATGACGATGCATATGAACCGCATGTCAGAGGAAAACCGTAATGAATTGGCAGCGCTTACTGACAGCAGCCGCAAAGCAATGGAGCAGATGACGGCGGAAGCCGGGCGGCAGATTCATAAAGAAGTGCAGCAAATGTCCCAGCAGTCAGAAGAAGTCAGACAGACGATCGACGAGATCAATGGACAGGTGTCAGGTCTGAAAGAGGAGCTTTCTCAGAAAATTCATACAGAAGATGTGAAAGTGTTCCGCAATATGAAAGATTTAATAGACGAGCAGAAGCCATTATTTGAAAAAGTCGGAGTCAATGAGAAGACGATGAAGCCGGTGAAAAAGTATATATACTGGCTGATTTTATTTGGCATCTTAGATTTGGCAGGGGTAATTGTATTGTTATTAATGGACTTAGGGGTGATTTAAATGGATTTTGAACAGGAAAATGCAGTCTGGGTCATCGGACACAGAAATCCGGATACGGATTCGATCTGCGCGGCGATTGCGTATGCAGATCTCCAGAATCATTTATCAGATACGAAATATGAACCGAAGCGGGCGGGCAATTTGAATGAAGAGACAAAATATGTGCTTCGCAAATTTAAAGTAAAAATACCGGCGTATGTGGATGATGTGCGTACGCAGGTGAAGGATATTGCGTTCCGCCGTACGATCGGTGTAAACAGCAGTATTTCGTTAAAGCGGGCATGGGAACTGATGACTACCAGCAAGGTCGTTACGCTGCCGATTACGGATGAAAATAATGAATTGCTGGGATTGATTGTCAATGCGGATATTGCGGAATCTTATATGGACGTGCTGGATACAAGGATTCTGGCCGAAGCGCGTACGCCTTATAAAAATATGATAGAAACGCTGAACGGAACGATACTTGTCGGCAATGAGCATGGCCGGTACATACGCGGAAAAGTCATTGTAGCCGCAGACAGTCTGCCGATGGCGGAAGAAAGCATGGAAAAAGATGATCTGGTTATTTTGGGAGACAGGGAAAGTATGCAGAAATGTGCCTTGAAGCACAATGCAAGCTGCTTGATTATATGCGGAGGGACGCAGGTGTCCAAGCAGATTTTATCAGAAGCGGAGGATAAGGAATGCGTAATTATCAGTACACCGTACGATCCGTTTACCGTATCCCGTCTCATTATGCAGAGTATGCCGATCAAACAGTTTATGCGTACCAAAAATCTGAAAAAATTTGATATCGAAGATTATGTAGATGACGTCAGGGAAGTTATGTCTAAGGCAAGGCACAGAGACTTTCCGATTTTAGACCATGATGGATATTATATAGGAATGATTTCCAGACGGAACTTGCTGAATATGCAGAAAAAGAGGATTGTTTTAGTTGATCATAATGAAAGGCAGCAGGCTGTCCATGGTATTGATAATGCCGATATTTTAGGGATCATAGATCATCATAAGATTGGCAGCCTGGAAACTCCGGTACCGGTGATGTTCCGCAATCAGCCGGTTGGGTGTACTTCTACGATTATTTATCAGATGTATATGGAAAACGGTGTAAAAATTACAAAGCCAATCGCGGGACTGCTTTGTTCTGCAATTATTTCGGATACGCTGCTGTTTCGTTCGCCAACCTGTACGGAACTGGATAAACAGGCGGCGGAAAAACTGGCGGAGATAGCGGGCATCGACATGGAGCGCCATGCAAACGAAATGTTCCGTGCGGGAAGCAATTTCCAGTCCAAGACAGCAGAAGAGATCTGCTATCAGGATTTTAAGACGTTTACAGCGGGTGAGATTCTTTTTGGCGTCAGCCAGATCAGCGCGATGAGCCGGGAAGAGCTGGATGAGGTAAAAGAACGTGTGCTTCCGTATCAGGCTACGATTATGGAAGAACGCAAGCTGAATATGGTGTTTGTGATGCTGACAGACATCTTAAATGAATCCACAGAGCTGATCTGTCTGGGGAAAGGTGCGGATGAGGCTGTGGAAAGAGCTTTTTATAAGCAGAAAATCAATGACGGATTCCGGCTGCGGGGAGTTGTTTCCAGAAAGAAGCAGCTCATTCCGGAACTGTTGGATGCGATTGCGAACGACTAAACAGCAACAGCAAAAGAAAAGCATACAGGAGGATTTTACGGATGGCGAAGCAGTATTGGAAACCAGGCAATATGCTCTATCCGGTTCCGGCAGTTATGGTAACATGCCAAAGGGAAGGGGAAAAACCGAATATTATTACCATTGCCTGGGCAGGGACGGTATGTTCCGATCCGGCTATGGTGTCTGTTTCGATACAAAGAAAACGCTATTCTTACGCAATTATCCGGGATACCCGTGAGTTTGTCATTAACCTTACGACTAAAAAACTGGCCAAAGCCACAGATTACTGCGGCGTTTGTTCCGGACAGGATACAGATAAATTTGCGCAGACAGGACTGACACCGTGCAGGTCAAAAGTGGTCCGCTGTCCAGGCATCGCTGAGAGCCCGGTTAATATGGAATGCAGGGTAACCGAAATCAAGCCTCTTGGCAGCCATGATCTGTTTCTTGCCGAAGTTGTAAATGTAGCTGTGGATGATGCATTGCTGGATCAGGCAGGCAGACTGCATTTAAATGACAGCGGCCTGCTCGCATATGCGCACGGCAGTTATTATGAGCTTGGCAGGCAGCTTGGAACGTTTGGATATTCGGTGAGGAAAAAACAGACGAAGCGAAAGAAACAAAATTTGAAAAATCAGATAAAACAGAAAAAACAGATAAATCAGATAAAGAAGCAGACATATCCTTCAGCCGGAAACAGGAACAGATAACAAATATCAAATACCGCTCCGAACCGTTACTATGAGCGGCCTTTAGGCCATGAATAGTAACGGTTTCTTTGTCTGGCTCCGGCATTATTTCGCACATGCGATACATCTATGATATCATTTGAGCAATTGATCGATTAACATCATATAAATATCGTCTGTCTGAGTTTTCCAATTTGCGCAGATTGCTTCTGCCTGATCTTTATTCCTTACGTTCAGAGTCAGATCCAGCTGCGGAATTCCTTTTTCACGAAGCTGGCAGTGTACAGCGTATTTTTTTTCGGGTGTAATATAATAATCTGCCACAGCAGAAGTAGAATTTTCGATCAGCAGCTTGTGTTCGGCAATATACTGCTTAATATCAGACTGGATTTCCTTATTGATTTTGTTCTTAAAAAAGTGCAGCGATTCCTGACCGGCAGGGGTAATGGAATATTGGATATTGTTATGGGAAGCTTCCTGCTGAATGAATTGTGCGTCATTCAGCTCATGAAGCGCTTCCTGCAGTGTAAAATATGTCGTGTATTCTTTTCCAAGAAAAAAATCCGATAATAATGTATTTGTTAAAGGTGTGTCAGAGTGGTCTAACATAGACAATATCATTAGTTTATATAAAGTAATTGGTTCAGCCATAATCCAGAACCTCCTTGTTTTAATGTAAGACAGATGACTGTCTGAAAATGATATTGCAAAAGGGAGAGTATTTATCAGCGGCTATGATAGTGATTCTTTACTGCGCTGCTGACAGCCTGTGCCATCCGCGGGTCAAAAGCCTGCGGCATGATGTGTTCGTCACTTAATTCTTCATCAGACACAAGTCCGGCAATGGCCTTAGCGGCTGCAAGCTTCATTTCTTCAGTAATTTGCTTTGCGCGGCATTCCAAAGCCCCTTTAAAAATACCTGGAAAAGCAGCCACATTGTTCACCTGGTTTGGAAAGTCGCTTCTGCCGGTTCCGACGATTCTGACACCGGCGGCCTTTGCAGCATCCGGCATAATCTCCGGCACCGGATTTGCCATTGCAAACAGAATGGAATCCTTATTCATAGAAGCTGCCATTTCCGGGGTGACAATATTTGGGGCAGAAACGCCGATAAAGATATCCGCACCTTTCATAGCGTCAGCAAGCGTACCGGAAGCATTGGACCGGTTGGTAACCCTGACCATTTCCTGCTGCATCCAGTTGAGGTCTTTCGTATCTTTACCGATGATTCCATGCAGGTCACACATTGTGACATCCGCAAATCCATAGGAAAGGAGCAGCTTTGTAATCGCGATTCCGGCAGAACCTGCGCCATTGACAACGACACGGCAGTTTTCCTTCTTTTTATTGGTTATTTTCAGGCTGTTGATGATGCCGGCCAGTACGACGATGGCGGTTCCGTGCTGGTCATCATGAAATACAGGGATATCAAGCATTTCATTTAAGCGTGACTCAATTTCAAAACAGCGCGGCGCGGAAATATCTTCCAGATTAATACCGCCAAAACAAGGCGCAATGTTTTTTACCGTACGGATAATTTCTTCGGTATCTTGTGTATCCAGACAGATCGGCATGGCGTTCACACCCGCAAATTCTTTAAAGAGCACACATTTGCCTTCCATAACCGGCATTGCGGCATAAGGCCCGATATTCCCAAGCCCGAGTACAGCGCTTCCATCAGATATGACGGCTACCGTATTGGATTTGATCGTATACGTATAAGCAAGAGAAGGATTATCAGCAATCAGCCTGCACGGTTCCGCAACGCCGGGCGTATAGGCAATCGCAAGATCTTCGCTTGTTTTCACTGGTGTTTTTGAAACAGTCTCTAATTTTCCATTCCATTCCTTGTGCATTTGGATGGCTTTTTCTTTTTGATCCATGAGAAGCTCCTTTCCTGTAAACAGTAACAAACCCAGCACATGGAAAAATCGCTTGCGGCGAGGTGCTGGATTTTGATATGATCAAAATAATTTTAACAGTATCAATAGTTACAGAATTATCATATCAGATTATATAGTCATGATCAAGATTAAAATCACATAGTCGATGAGTGTCTGCGTTATGTTAATTACTTTAAGGGAAATTGTTTGATGGTCCGATATTGATCTTACAGTGTAGGAATGTTATAATGACAAGAAAACCGGAGATGTCTTTTTCGATTTTTAGCAGGAATCTTTTTGTTAACCCAAAAATTAGAGGCAGATTTACGTATCGTGCTTATAACTGCCATATATTTCTATGCAGTAATTGCCTGTGCGGCATGAAACGGGCTTTCAGATGAGAAAGGAGCAGATAATGATTCAGCACGGAGGAAATGTTTTATTTCAAAGTACCTGTATTGATTTTTCAGCAAATATAAATTTTCTGGGTATTCCGGACCCTGTCATGCAGGCGGCGAGGAGCGGTCTGATGGCAGCTATGCAAAATCCGCAGGAACAAAACGGCACATTAGAAGAGCATATTGCGCAGTGGGAAGGTGTAGAGCCTGCTCATATATTTTGCAGCAATGGTGCATCCGAGGTTGTAAAAAGTCTCATGCAGACGCTGCAGCCGAAAAAAGCTCTGCTTCCGGCGCCTGGATTCGAAGAATATCTGCGTCCGCTTTCTATGGTGCAGTGTGGGATTGAATACTACTATACAAAGGAAGAGGATCATTTTCGCATCCGTCCAGATGACTTTTTGGAGCATATTACAAAAGAGACGGATGTAGTATTTTTCTGCAATCCCAATAATCCGACGGCGGTATTATATGAGCGGCCGTTTTTGGAGCGGGTATTACTGCGCTGCGAACAGACGGATACGATGTTGGTTCTGGATGAATGCAGCCTGGATTTTGTAGAAGACGCACAAATGTTTTCGATGCGTTGGAAAGGCAGTCATGATAGTGATGACAATAAAGTAAATAATGATGCAGGCAGGCATCTGGTGATCGTAAAGGATTTTACGAAGATGTTTGCGATGCCTGGGATCCGGCTCGCCTATGGGATATGTGCCGATCAGGATTTGGTAGAACAGTTTCGCGGTACGGTGCAGCCATGGTGTGTGTCTTCTGTTGCGAAAAAAGCCGGGATTGCATGTACGAAAGAGCGTGAATTTATACAGCAGACAGTGCGGGAGACTGAAAAAGAACGCGGCTGGCTGTTGGAGCAGTTTGGCCGGGTTGGAATTGCAAATGCCACAGGAGCGGCAAATATGATCTTTTTTAAGAGCCGTCCCGGACTGCATGCGTTTGGCATGATGCATGGGATTATGCTGCGTGACTGCAGCAACCTGGAAGGAATGCCGCAGGGGTATTACCGAATTGCAGTCCGCAGCCGTGAAGAAAATGAAAAATTAATGAAAGTGCTTGAGCAGTGGCAAAGCCAGTCATAAGGAAGCAAACAGTCGTATGGTATGTAAAATGATTTTTGAATGGCTGGCTGACAGGGATGATAAGTGATGAATATTCAGATGATAGGGATTGACCATAGTACGGCAGGCGTGAAAATACGGGAAAAGTTTTCTTTTACAGGGCTTCAGGCGGAAAGGGCGATGCGTAAGATCAGCATGCAGGCAGGGATCAGGGGCTGTGTGCTGCTGTCGACGTGCAATCGTACGGAACTGTATGTCAGTATGGAGCCCTGCGGCATGTCTTTGCTTGAGCTGCTGGATAAGGTCAGGCCGTTTCCGGGCCCTGCGGAGGCATTTGAACCGTATTTTAGCATTCGAAAGTCACAGGAAGCCGTACAGCATTTATTTTATTTAACGGCAGGATTAAAATCCAGGATTGTTGGGGAAGACCAGATTCTGGCGCAGGTAAAAGAAGCGATAAAGAAAGCAAGAGAGATAAACTGTACAGATACATTATTGGAAGTGTTGTTTCGTCAGGCGATCACCGCGGGCAAAGAAGTGAAAACGAAGGCATTGACAGCGCATGGAAATGTATCTGCGGTACATAGCGCACTTGCGGCATTGAAAAATAAAGGATATGAGTTAAAGGGCAAAAACTGTCTGGTGATCGGCAACGGACAGATGGGAAAGCTGGCTGCGGAAACACTGCGGGATGCGGGTGCTGCGGTAACGGTTACGGTACGCCAGTATCGAAGCGGAATGGTGGAAATTCCAAAAGGGTGCGGCAGGATTCATTACGGAGAGCGTTATGAACAGGTTCCGTTCTGCGACCTGATCCTTTCTGCAACAGTCAGCCCCAATCTTACGATTAGAAAAGAGCAGCTGGTACAGGCCAGAGGTGTGCACTGCAGAGAACAGATCTTTATTGACCTGGCTGTTCCGCGGGACATGGAGGAAGAAATTGCAAAGATAGAAGGAGTTACGCTGTATGATATTGACGCGTTTCAAAACGAAGCAGCTTCGACAGAAGAGCTATGTGCACAGAAAACGGCGGCAGAACAAATACTAAAGCAAAAACTGGCGGAATTTAAAGACTGGTACGAATGCAGAGATTTGATTCCAAGGATGCAGCAGGTCGGCAGACAGGCGGCGGAGGAGATTTGCTGGCGCATGGGGCGCGGG
Source organism: uncultured Eubacterium sp. (assembly GCA_948468465.1). The sequence continues at coordinate 16,719 of CAOKJJ010000047.1, forward strand.
TTTGGACGTCTTTCGCGGGAAGAACAGGAACAGCTTACCGGTATCGCAATGGAAAGCGCACAGAAGGTTGTGGATAAAATGCTGTTTGCGCTGCGGGATGAATTAAAGACAGAAGAGCTGATAAAATGTCTGGAAGTTTTGGAAGGCATACGATATTAAGGGGCCGTTATGAAATAACTTTTATTTTGATGCAGGAGAAATTCGCACAGGCAGCTCTTAAGGGAAGCTTTTTGGAGGTGGTATGCTATGCAGCCATATTTTCCGCTGTTTGTAAATTTAAACCATAAAAAAATTGTGGTATATGGGGCGGGCAGGATTGCGATTCGGCGAATCAGAGGAATACTGCGGTTTGGGGCAGAGGTGACTGTTATCGCTCCGCAGGTGCGAAAGGAGTTGTGGGAGCTGTACCAAAACTATGAAAAACAGCTTTCCATTGAACAGCGTGCGTATCAGTATGGAGAAATTCAAAAACAAGGTGTATATTTGGTGCTTGCGGCAACGGATGACAGGCAAGTGAATCAGATGATCAGCACGGAATGCAGTCAGAAAGACGTTATGGTCAATAACGCGTCAGACAGCAGTCAGTGTGATTTTTATTTTCCGGCGCTGGTAGAACGGGAAGGACTTGTAATGGGCGTTACGAGTATCGACGGCGATCATAAAAAGGTAGCGGAATTTTGTGGCAGGCTCCGCGGTAAGGAACTGGAATGAACGGACTTCCTGCATATCGGAGGAATTATATGGAACATGTCATTCGCATTGGAACAAGGGACAGCCTGCTGGCGGTTGCGCAGGCAGAACTGTTAAAACAATATATAGAAGCAAAGCATCCGCAGTACAAGGCGGTACTGGTGAAAATGAAAACGACCGGAGACAGGATTCTGGATCGAAGTCTGGACGAGATTGGCGGCAAAGGGCTGTTTGTGAAAGAGCTGGATCTGGCTTTGTACGAAAACCGTACGGATTTATCTATACATTCATTAAAAGATCTTCCGATGCAAGTATCGCCGGACTTTCCGATTCTTGGGTTTTCCCGCAGGGAGACGCCCTGGGACGTGCTTGTGCTGCCGCAGGGATGCAGGAAAGGAGCGTTCAGCGGGCCGATCGGCACCTCCAGTCCAAGGAGAAGGATACAGCTTATGCAGCTTTATAAAGACTGTGAGATTCAGCCTGTGCGGGGAAATATTCAAACACGCCTGAAAAAACTGGATGAGGGAGCATATGGCGCGCTGGTACTGGCTGCCGCTGGCTTGTGCCGGCTGGGGCTGGAACATCGGATCAGCGAGTGGTATTCGGCTGCGCAGATGGTTCCTGCCGCCGGACAGGGAATACTGGCAGTGCAGGGCAGAAAAGATTTTGACCGGAGTCTTCTGGAAGGTTTTTTTGACGAAGATGCCGGATGGCAGGCGCTGGCGGAGCGAAGCTTTGTAGGTGCGTTTGGCGGAGGCTGCGCTTCGCCGACGGCAGCATATGCGGCTATTGAAGGAAATGTAATGACGCTTACGGGACTTATTGCCGCGGAGGACGACTGCGGGATGAAAAAAGCCGCGATTACGGTTCCAAAGCAGCAGGCGGAACAGGCGGGGATTTTGCTGGCGCATAAAATAGAAATACAAATGTAGTAGTATAAATATTGAAAATAGTGCTTGTTTTTTTCCGGATCATACGATATACTTTGTATGGCTGTTTGAACAGCAGCACAGCTTCCAAAATGGAATTGACAGTTCGAGACCATCCTGTCATTAAACAAAACTAGGGACAACGGTGTAATAAAAAAGTTGTTGTGTATCTGTTTGGAGGTGAACGAATATGGAAAATAAAAGTATGAGCAAAGTGCAGAAACTGACGTTTTCTGCCATGATGATCGCGCTGTATGTAACAGTGCTGTATTTTACGCAAAGTTTTTCTTTTGGAGCATATCAGATTCGAATCGCTACGTCGCTATATGCTCTTTCCTACCTGTTTCCGTTCCTGGTTTTACCTCTTGGTCTCGCAAATTTCATAGCAAACATGCTGTTCGGAGGTCTGGGCATTCTGGACATGTGCGGAGGATGTCTGGTTGGCATAATTACCACCGCGTGTATTGTTCAGATCCGCAGGATGCGCTGGAATCGCTGGCTGATGGTGTTTCCGATTGTTTTGGTGCCTGGATTCGGCGTTTCTCTTTGGCTGTCTTATTTGCTGAAACTGACTTATCTGCCGCTGGCAGGCAGCCTTTGCGTCGGACAGGCGATACCGGCAGTCTGCGGCGTGCTGCTCGTAAGAGCGCTGGAGCGGGTAAACGCAGGCAGGACGGCGAAGCCGCGGGAAGCTTAGCTTAAATGGTAGAAAGGCAGCTGTTCGTAATATATAAATATGATAGAAAGAAAGGGAGGAATGACAGATGCAGGGAAGAACGCAGGATGAATTAAAAGACATTACTCTTTTAGGAAATCAAAAAACCTCTTATCGTACAGATTATGCGCCGGAAGTATTGGAAACTTTTCCAAATAAGCATCCGGAAAACGATTATTTTGTGAAATTTAACTGTCCGGAGTTTACAAGCCTTTGCCCTATGACCGGACAGCCGGATTTTGCGACTATTTATATTTCCTATGTGCCGGGAGAGAGAATGGTCGAGAGCAAATCCTTGAAGCTGTATTTGTTCAGTTTCCGCAATCATGGAGATTTTCATGAAGATTGTGTCAACATTATCATGAAAGATTTAATACGCCTGATGGATCCGAAATATATCGAGGTATGGGGAAAATTTACGCCAAGAGGCGGCATTTCCATCGACCCGTACTGCAATTACGGAAAAGCGGGGACATGCTGGGAGCAGGTGGCGTTTGAACGGCTGACACATCATGATCTGTATCCGGAAAAAATTGATAACCGATAGCCATTTTGAAAGAAAATCCGGAGGAAAAGATGATGCGTGAAAAAGCAATGGTACTGTTCAGCGGAGGCGTGGACAGTACCACCTGCCTGGGTCTGGCATTGGAACGGTTCGGGAAAGAACAGGTGGTTCCGCTGTCTGTGACCTATGGCCAAAAGCATAAAAAAGAACTGGAAGCAGCGCAGTGCATTCTTGCGTTTTATGGTCTGCAGGGGATGGAGCTGGATCTTACAACGATCTTTACTTACAGCGACTGTTCGCTGCTGGCACATTCAAACAAGAAGATTCCGGAAGAATCCTATGCCAGCCAGCTGGAAAAAAAGCAGGGAAAAGTGGCGGATACGTATGTGCCGTTTCGAAACGGGCTTTTTTTGTCTGCCGCAGCCAGTATGGCCCTTTCCGTGGGATGCAGCTATATTTATTACGGCGCCCACAAGGATGATGCGGCAGGCAGCGCATATCCGGACTGCAGCAAGGCTTTTTTTGACAGCATGAGCCAGGCGGTGTATGAAGGAAGCGGTAAGATGCTGCGTCTGGAAGCGCCTTTTATCGGCTGTAATAAAGCACAGGTCGTAAAAGAGGGGCTGCGGCTGCAGGTTCCGTACGAGCTGACCTGGAGCTGCTACGAAGGAGGAGAGCGTCCATGCGGACGGTGCGGCACTTGCATCGACAGGCGCAGGGCATTTGAGGAAAATCATGTGGCGGATCCGGCGGCAGCACGATCATGAAGGAAAATCATGCAACAGTGCGATCATTACGGAAAACAGATGTGCGGGAGGATATCGTATGGCAAGAACGATAGCAATAGGGGAACAGGATTTTGGCAGAATCATAGAAAACGATTGCTTTTATGTAGATAAAACAGATTTTATCAAAGAATGGTGGGAAAACAGGGACAGTGTCACTTTGCTCACCCGTCCGCGCAGATTTGGCAAAACGATTACCATGAATATGCTGTATTATTTTTTTTCGGTATTGGAAAATGGCAGTAAGGAGCTGTTTGAGAACCTTAATATTTGGAAGGAAGAAAAGTATCGAAAGCTGCAGGGCACTTATCCGGTTATTTTCCTGAGTTTTGCGGATATAAAAGGACGTAATTTTGCAATTGTAAGAAAAAAGATGTTCCAATCTTTGGCCAACCTGTATTCAGATTATCGCTTTTTGCTGAAAAAGGAGCTTTTTGATGAAGAGGAGCGGGCTTTTTTTTACAGAATATCGGTGGACATGGATGATGCAGATGCGGCAAAATCCCTGCATCAGCTGTCCAGATATCTGTATAAATACTATGGAAAAAAGGTAATTATTTTGCTTGATGAATATGACACACCGATGCAGGAAGCCTATTTTCATAAATACTGGAATGAAATGACAGATTTTATGAGAGAATTGTTTCAGTCTGCCTTCAAAACAAATCCATATTTAGAGCGTGCCATAATGACTGGAGTTACCAGGGTCAGCAAGGAATCCGTTTTTTCAGACCTGAACAATCTGACCGTAGTTTCATCTACGACTAAATTGTATGAAACTGCGTTTGGATTTACACAAAAAGAAGTATTCCATGCATTACAGGAGTTTGGCATGGAGGATAAAAAAGAGGAAGTGAAGCGCTGGTATGATGGATTTCGATTTGGCAGCAGTGAAAATATCTATAATCCGTGGTCGATTACCAGTTTTTTAAAATTCCGGGAATTCGGCTCTTATTGGACAAATACAAGTTCCAATCAGCTGGTTGGAAGCCTGATCCAAAAAGGCAGTCCCAAAGTAAAGATGGTTATGGAAGACTTGCTGCAGGGAAAATATTTCTGTACGTATTTAGACGAGCAGGTTGTATTTGACCAGTTAGACAGCAGTACGGAAGCGATCTGGAGCCTGCTTCTGGCAAGCGGATATTTAAAGATTACAGGCCATGAGACAGACGGCCATTTGTCAGGCAGCGGTGATGTCTTGTATCAGCTTGCGATTACGAACCAGGAGGTTACGCGCATGTTCCGAAGGCTGATACATGGGTGGTTTGACACAGGCAATGAGAATTACAATGATTTTATAAAAGCATTGCTTATGGATGATAAAAAGGCTATGAATGTTTATATGAATCAAGTTGCCTTAACCGTATGCAGCAATTTTGATTCGGGAAAAAAGCCATCAAAAACAGCGGAACCGGAACGCTTTTATCATGGATTTGTACTTGGCCTGATGGTTGACCTTGCAGACCGTTACGTCATAACATCGAACCGTGAGAGCGGATTTGGCAGATATGATGTGATGCTGGAACCACGAGGCATGGAAGATGATGCGGTCATCCTGGAGTTTAAGGTGCATGATCCGGATGAAGAAAACACGCTGCAGGATACGGCAGCAGCTGCGCTGTCTCAAATAAAAGAAAAAAGATATGCGGCCGCATTGGAGGCAAAAGGGATAGCGCCAGACAGAATCCGCAGCTATGGATTCGCGTTTGAAGGGAAAAAGGTGCTGATTGGCTGAGGTGTGACAATAATTTAAGAGCATTCTGCTGCTCTTATTTTATTGTCTGAAAAAGATTAGTCTTTCTTTGTTGAGATTTTTTTGCATGAATGAATAATATTCAGCAGTTCTTTCTGCTGAGCAGGTGAAAACTGCGCAATTTGTATCAGTATTTTGCCTGTGACTTCTGTTTTGGGGAATTGTTTTGCTGTTTTCGGTGCATCACTAAACAAATCTTTTAATGAGTAATTCAGGCTTTGGCAGATTTTATACAGGGTTTCTATGGTTGGATTACCAATGCCGCGCTCTATCTGCGACAGGTGTGCAGTATTGACAGAAGCCAGAAAAGAGACTTCTTCAAGGCTTAATGACTGCTGATTTCGGATACTGTTCAGCTTATTTCCTATGTATGCGGTTAATTCGCTCATAAAAACACTTCCCTCACATTTTGTATGATTTTTATACTATTAAAAAATTCTCTGACGGACAATTTAATATATCAATAGAAATATAGTTATTGATATATTAAATTGTCCTCCGTCCTTCTACTCGTTCCTGTGAACCTCTGCCATCATCTTTGCCCCCAGCTTAAAACCGTTAATGAACATTTCCGAGAACTCAAACGGGATTACGTCAAGCTGTTCGTCCAGGATATTAATGAACCGCTTATCAAGAGGCGGCTCCAGCTTAGACAGTAACTCAATAAAGTCTTCGTAGTGGCGGTAATTCCCCTGATAGATTTTCCGGTATTCCTCACCTCTGGGGGCATACTGTTCCGCTGGGAAGATTTTACCATTATAAAGCTGTTCCAGTACATTCTTCACTTTCATGACCTCCTTTTTGTTTTGCATTGCTGTTGTGTATTACATATTTGTATTATATAAAAGTATTTTATCATATGTTATATAAAAGTCAAGAGAAATCGTTTATAATGGTTGCAGAAATGTAATACGGAGGTGTAACATGGCAGACAAGTTTGTGGTGCGTCAGAAGAAGCCCGACAAGAAGGAAGATAAGTCGGTGGTCATGACGCTGCGGATAGACCGGGAATTGCAGGAAGAATTTGACGCTCTGGCGGCGAAAAGCGACCGCTCCCGAAATGAATTGATGTGTATGGCTCTGCGCTATGCCCTAGACAACTTAGAGTTTATCCCGGAAGCCGGAGAATAAGGAACCCGGCTTCTTTTTTGTGTACAGACCAAAAGAAAACCCTTCCCCCGGAAAGAGAGAAGGGCATTGCCATATTAGGCAACTGAACTCTGCGCGAACAAGTATGACATATCCTTATATAGCCTGATGTTTCTTAAATCCAAGTTTTGCAAGAGGCAGCATTACCACAGTCAGAACCGCATACAGAATAGCTCTCATGGTAAATGCGTCCGCCACAATGCCGCTAAACTGATAAGAGAGATACTTTCCAAGTTCTGGCATGGTGGAACGATACGACAACAGGAGTGTCAGGCTGATCATGGCGAACAGCACAAGATAAATCACACCCAGGTTTACAAGGGCAGCCTGCAGGAATGTAAAGGGGTACGGTATGGCGGTGTTTGCGATTTGCACCGGCAAGTCCCAACCGTCAAATCCAAATCCCGCAAGAGGCAAACCAAACGCCACAAGCACATGAAGCGTGAAGGCAAGTGTACCGAACAGATAGGAAACTATGATTTTTGCCGTTTTCGTGGTGCAGATTGACAACAGAAAAACGGCTGCTGTATGCTGCGGCTTCCTGGTCGCTTACGAAAAGCTCCCATACTTTGCCGTTTATGCTGTCTGTGACGGCAGCCATAGGCTCTTGCAGCAGAAAGGTACCGTCTTTCATCACCAGAATGGTATCTGCGATATAGGATACGTCCGACACGATATGCGTTGACAGAATGACGATTTTTTCCTTAGCAAAGTCAGAGATAAGATTGCGGAAGCGCACACGCTCTTTGGGGTCAAGTATGGCGGTCGGCTCGTTCAGATACTGTAATTGCAGTTCCATACAAAAACCTCCTTGTCTTTCTGATAGGCGTGCAAAAAAACAGGCAGCCTATGTTTCATAATATAGACTGCCTGCGTTATGTGCTGCTTTAGCATATCTTAATTTAACCTTAATTTGCGTCTGTTTCAAAAGGAAGCAGAATGATAAATTCCGTTCCGTCTCCGGGGCTGCTCTTTACGAAAATATCGCCGCCATGAAGCATAACAATCTGCTTTGCAATGGCAAGCCCAAGCCCGCTGCCTTCTGGCCGCTCCTTTGGTGTTCGTCCCTCTGTAATAGCGGCTCCACAAGCCGGATAGTTCCGCTTCATCCATGCCGTTCCCATTATCGCAAATGGAAATGGACAGGCTGCTGTCTGGAGATTTACTGACTGTTATCCTGACTTTGGTATCCGCAGGATTATGCACAAGGGCATTGATCACAATATTCCCGACAGCGCGGCGCATAAGGCCGGGGTCAACTGCAATCTTCAATTCCTGCAAACTGCTTTCAAATTCTATCTCCCGATTTAAAAAAGCCGGGTCATTTGCAATGTCGATGAACAATTCTTTTAGAAAACGCACGATCCGGGGTTCCAGCGGCGCAAAGGGAACAGCGCCTGCTTCAAGCTGATAGGTCAGTTTCAGATTGTTCATCAGCTTTTCCATGTGGTTTGCATTTTTCAAAATTCGTCCCCACCGACTGCCAGGCCAAGTATTTTATCCAATTCATCATTTTTGGAAGACAGAAACAGGACAGGGCAATGGGAATTATTTTGTATTTATGCATGCCTGATGTTCTCATATTCCATAATTCATCCTTCCTTTCTTTAAAATGTATGAGTATCATTGTACGTGGGCAGACGAACAATATCAAGTGCTGTGTTAGAAATATAAAATATTTATTTTAAGTATATAGATTTTTTTATTATATATGTTATCCTGGAAATAGATTGCAGGACGGTAAGGAGTAGAAAATGCGGAAGGATATATATGGGTTAAAAGAGATTGTAGAAGTATCAAAAAAATATTTAAATGCAGAACTGGGTACAGAAGAATTTTGTCAGTATATTTTTGAAGAAAGTTTTCGGAAAAAATTAGGATATATGAATACAGATTGGAACAGCAGTGGTCAGGAACATGAAGTGATTGTGAACAACAGGTTAAAGATAGCAATAACATTTGATAAAATGGATGAAAGGCAGATGTTAGATCATTTATTTTGGGAATATAAAGATGGAAATGGCAGGGAGAGTCATCTTGAATGGGGAATCATGATAAATGCCTGGGGAATCTGGCTGTTCAATAGTTGTTTACATATGAATGAAACATACGATTCTTGGTTCCAAAAGACTGTTTTGGAGATTGTACATGGGAAAAACTCGGATCAGCATTATTTTGATTTTTTCTCATATGACAACATATTGGGAGATAAGCCAAATGCAAATTATTTTAAAGATATTGCAGAATACAGAAATAATTATTATAAGGGGAGCAAAAAAAGCTGGGCGGCTTATTCTTCGACATTGAAACGTTTTTTAAATTTTATTCAGGATTTAAAGGATACTTTAGAAATGATGCTGATAGTGTCTATGATCAAATAAAACTGAAAGACTTTTATGATTATATCAGGGAAGAAACAAAACTTGAAAAAGAGAATACTTTGAAAAATGTATTTTTTTATTTTAAGGATTTTATGGGATGCATGTCTGATAAAGGGACATTCGAGATTAGTACGAAAGCTTTGCTGGATGGATATTCTAACACTTTAAAAAAGGATGAGAGGCGGGATGTGATTGATACGGTTAAATTGAAGAAAGCAGTGCAGTATCTGAATACTGGAAAAAATAAAGAGAGAGATGTGGCCTTGTTTTTAATGGAACTGTCTTTTGGATTGGAACGGAGAAAATTGCGCCTTTTAAAATGGGGAGAAAATATTATATGTAATAAAAATGGAAGTATTGAAAATAATTTATGGCTGGATGGGAAAAAGAGAGCCATGCCGAAAGAGCTGGTAAAGGCTCTGCAGAGGTTAAAGGGACTTGATATACAGGGAGAATATGTTTTTTACCGTACAAAAGAAAATGGAAGAGAACCTATACAGGAAGATGTGGTAAATGATGTATTCGGCAAACCTGCAAGGCTTGATTCGGAGGATGCATACTATGAAGCCCTCACACCCGCAAATATACGGGCCTCCCTTGTCCGGTACCTTCTCAGAGAAGGGGCAGCATTGGAAGAGATCATTTATCTTATGAATATAGAAATCTGGAATCTTGGAAATTATATATCATTAAAAGATATTGATAATATTATGGAAAAAAGAATCGAGAATAAAAAGGAAGAGGGGATGGATTTCATTGATTCCCTGCTTGACAGTTTATCTATGTAAGATCTGCAGATGGGTGGTATATTAAATGAAATTAAACAAAATTTATATGAAAAATTATAGGTGTTTTGAGGAAATAACGATTTCACTGGATCAAAACGTGACGCTCCTTGTCGGTAAAAACGGAGCTGGGAAGACGGCAGTACTGGATGCGGCAGCAGTTGCTGTCAGTACCTTTTTAAGCGGAATGGAGGACGGAATCAGCAGAAATATTTGTATGGAAGATGCCAGATATCATTTTTATGAACTGGAAGGGGTTATTGATGCACAGCATCAGTTTCCTGTCATCATAACAGGCGAGGGAGAATGTGACGGGATACCGGACAGAAAATGGAGCCGTTCTTTAAATTCAATAAATGGGAAGACAACAATGAAGGAAGCGCGGCAGCTTACAGATCTTGCGGGAAAGATGCAGCACAGGATTATGAAAGGAGATGACGAAACGATTCTGCCAGTCCTGTCTTATTATGGGACAGGCAGGCTGTATGCACAAAAGAGACAGAAAAGAGACTTAAAATCTTTGCAAAAATTCAACAGGCAGACTGGTTATTTGGATTGTATGGCAGCGGAGTCCAATGAGAAAATGATGCTGAACTGGTTTGAAAAGATGACATTAAAAGAATTACAGAATCAGCAAAAAACGGGCAGCATGAAAAAAGTTCTGCAGATGGAGGCTGTAAAGCAGGCTGCATGCCATTGTTTTAAAAGTATAAGCGGATATGAAAGTGTGGAAATGGTGTTTGACCTGGATACACATAGAATTATGATAGAATATGCCGAGAATGATGGAGAAAAATATAAATTTGCCTTAGATGAGATGAGCGACGGATATAAAAATACATTGAGCATGATCAGCGACATTGCATATAGAATGGCAGTATTGAATCCGCAGTTAGGCATGGAAGTATTAAGAAAAACGCCGGGGATTATTTTGATTGATGAGGTTGATCTGCACCTTCATCCACAGTGGCAGCAGACGATCGTAAAAGATTTGCAGAATATTTTTCCAAAGGTTCAGTTTATTCTTACATCCCATGCTCCTGCGGTTATTCATTCAGTAAAAAAGGAACATATCAGGATTCTGGATGACGGGAATGTTTATCTGCCGGTGGAACAGACTTACGGGCGGGACGCCAATTCTATTTTAAGGGAAATTATGCAGGTAGGGGAGCGACCGGAAATGGTGCGGCGTTTGTTTACAGATTTTTACAGAGCTATTGACGAGGCGGAAGTGGAAATGGCGGAAAAGTTGTTGGATGTGCTGGTGGATATTGTAGGAGATTCTGATCCGGAGATCAGTGGAGCAAGGGTGACGCTGGATTTTGAAAAAATGCAGGAAAAAATGAGCTGAAAAGAAGAGTTTACGGCACTAACTTACCACTAATTGTCAGAATAAAAATGCTCCAGCCAGCATAAACTAAACTTCACAAAAAGTTCACAAAAATTATTAGCACTCACTATTGACGAGTGCTAATAAAAGTGCTATAACATACTTGTAAGCAAAACAAAGCACGAACCGGTAAACATAAAGACACCGGCAAAAATAAGAAATGGAGGAATGACCTATGTTAATGCCTAGTATTTTTGGAGAAAATTTATTTGATGAATTCTTTAATGATTTTACCCGCCCGTCAAAATCTCTGATGAGCTATCATACGCCAACGAGCAATGTGATGCGCACAGATATCAAAGAAACTGCAGATGGTTTTGAGCTGGATATTGATCTGCCGGGATTTAAAAAGTCAGATGTGCAGGCAGAATTAAAAGAAGGTTATCTGACCATCAGTGCATCTTCCAGCAAGGATGATGGAGAAAAAGACAAAGACGGCAGATATATCCGCAGAGAAAGATACTATGGATCCTGCAGCAGAAGCTTTTATGTGGGAGACGCGGTTACGCAGGAAGATATTAAAGCAAGATTTGAAGACGGTATTTTAAAGGTAAGCGTACCGAAGAAAGAGGCGAAGCCGGAAGTAGAGGAAAGCAAGTATATCTCTATTGAAGGATAAGACAAGATAGAATGCGACAAGAAAAAAAGATAAATTAGTGCAGAATAAAAAATGTCTGCGCCTTAAAGAATTAGAATAAGGCTGCTGCATGAAACATACGGATTTCCGATTTTCATGCAGCAGTTTTTATTTGGGAATTCTGATCTCCGCATCTGTCCCGTTTCCGGGAGTGCTTGTATATTTTAACCCATATGCAGCGCCGTAGATCAGCTGAAGACGGCGGTGCGTATTATATATCGCAATATTTGTACCGGGAGCCCCGGCCGATATTTGTTTTTCAGAAAGGATGTTTTTCAGTTTTTCGGGAGGGATGCCGATGCCGTCGTCAGATATGAGTATGACGATCGAGCTTTCTTCCTGCCAGCTTGTTAAAACGATCGTGCCTTTCTTTTCTTTTTTTTCCATGATGCCGTGTAAAATGCAGTTTTCTATGACCGGCTGGAGCGTTAATTTCGGAATCGAATGTTCCAGAAGTTCGTCTGGAATATCAACAATAAAATCAATGTTGCCGTCAAAGCGCATATTTTGAAGCGATACATAAATGGTTACATGTTCTACTTCATCCTGGATTGTGCTCAGCGACTGTTTTCGGCTTAAAGTCAGCTTGTAAAAGCGGGACAGGTTCTGAATGGCTTCTGAGACTTCATGGGGGCGGCCCTGCTGTGCCAGCCAGTTGATCATATCCATCGTATTATAAAGAAAATGCGGATTGATCTGTGCCTGCAGAGAGTTAAATTCAGAAATCCGAAGCGTCTCCGCAGTCTTTGCCTGTTCATCAACCAGTTTGTGTATCATGTGCGTCATGTAATTATAAGAATCAACAAGCTCGCCGATTTCATCCTGCGTATCAGAATCAGGCAGGGCGCACGGCAGGCCAAGGCGGCATTTGCCCATCTGGTTAATAACAGTGCCAAGGCGCTTGGTGAGGGAACGGGAGAGCAGAGTGGCGACCATAAATGCGGAAACAATGCATACGAGGTAAATCAGTACAAATATGCCCATATAGATACGGCTTTTTTGAATCAGAGGTTTGGAAGGGATTGCGGTTATCATATACCAGTCTGTATATTTGATATGATTGAATCCGGCGTATACGTCTTCATCAAGGATGGTCTTCATAATAAAGTTATTGGAAGACATCACCGAATCTTGTACTGTCTCGTAACTAAAATGATAAGTTCCTGATAACGCGGCATCCGTTGACACCACCATACTGTCGCGGTTGTTAATAATATAGGCTACACTGTTGTCAGAATTCAGGCTGGATTTTAAAATGTCATTTAATTGTTCTTTCGAAAAATAGATGGCAAGATAGACCGTGATCCATTCACCCTTATAAATCGCCCGGCTTTTGGATATATATGCTATATCGCCATAATTTTGTATCTCATAAGTACTGAGATAGAACGCGGGACAAAACAAATCATTTGCGGTGGGAGTCCCGGCAAAAATGCCATACCAATAAGTACGGCGCGTACGTTCCAGAGGCTCTGTGATTTTCCGCACGGAAAAATCGGAGAAATAAGGGTCAGAATCAGGGACATCCAAATACAGACGAATATCACCAATCAGATCACCGGCGGATAAGGACTGCATCTTACGCTTAAAACCAGCGGCCTCTTCCGAGTGTATCAGTTCTTCAAACGATTCTGTACGGGCAGGGTTGATCAGTTTTTCATAAAAAGCATGGTCTGTAAGCTGTGTGTGTGCGGCTAAAATGTCCGAAATGGCCGCTTCAATCAGCGGCGTGGTCTCAAAGGAAGCTTCCTGCTCATTTCGTATCGTATCAGAAAGAATCATGTCATAAAGCTTTGTGAAGAACAAAAGCAAGATTGCGACCACTGGAATGGTTACTATGACAAAATGCGTGATCGTCAGTTTGGTCTGCAGCCTCAGATTATTGTAGGACTGCGTGATACGGTGAAAAAATTTTTTCATATATTTGTGATCTCCATGGGTACTTATAAATAATTTAATTGGCTATCCGGACGCTGGATGAGGGGCGGGGCCTGGATTTCGGCTCCTACTCCAG
>CAOKJJ010000048.1 GCA_948468465.1 uncultured Eubacterium sp.
TGAGTTTGAGGTCATCTTTCCCCCCCTATTTTCTTTGAGTTTCGCAATTACCTATTGTAATCATTCTCCACTGTTCATTTAGTTCTGCATAATTCCTTCCAAGACGGTCTATGGACTTGATAAACAGCACGCTATTTTCATCCAGCAGTTCCATCAGCCGCTGGTACTGCGCTCTTGCAAAATCTTTTCCCGACTGCTTGTCCATATAAATATGTGTTTCCGGCACCCCTGCTTCCAGCAAAGCCAGCTTCTGTCTGTCTTCATTTTGTTCTTTTGAAGATACTCTCATATACCCGTAAATCATTTGCTTTTTCATCGTCTTCCTCCATGCCATTCTCTGATTATCTTACGTAAGATTTTATGCTGCACGCACATATACACTTTTTCGGTTTGTTTGTCTGCTGTGACTATTGTGCATCTTTTTCGAAATAAAATTCTATGTATCAGTATTAACGTTACCGTCCCGGCTGCTACGCTTGCAAATATCCGCAAAAAACCTGTCAACAGGCAGAAAGGAAGATTCGACGGATAAAAATGGTGACTTGTATGAACTTACTTCATAATAGTACAGTATGCTTGACAATGGTTGATATATCACATATTATAAATACTAAAAGGAGCGTTTTATGTTTGACATTGACTTTTACAGAACAGAATCAGGAGAATGTCCAACAGAAGAATATCTTGAATCTTTAAACAAAAAACTACGTGCCAAGACATTACGTTCAATATCTATTTTAGAAGAATTTGGAAATGAATTGAGACATCCGATATCCGGGCCGCTGGACGATGGGATTTTTGAACTCAGAACCATTACAGGCAGTGATATTACAAGAATCTTGTATTTCTTTTTGATTGGTGAAAAAATAATACTAACGCATGGATTTACAAAAAAAACACAGAAAACGCCTCTTAGAGAAATTGAAAAAGCCAAAAAATATCGCCAAGATTATATCAATCGCATGTGAAAAGGAGTATATGATTATGAGTGATTTCAGGAAATATTTAGAAAAACAGCTGGATGATGAGGAGTTTCGAAAAGAATGGCAGGAATCAGAAACAGAATATAGCCTGATCCGTTCGATTGCAGCCGCCAGAAAAAGCAGTCATATGACGCAAAAAGAACTGGCAGAAGCTACTGGCATTGACCAATCGGATATTAGTAAAATTGAAACAGGTAATGCAAATCCTGCTTTATCAACGCTTGTTCGACTAGCGGAAGGCATGGGCATGGTACTGCATCTGGAATTTAAACCAAAACAACTGAGATAAAATGAAGTTTTCCATAAATATTGAGCGTACCCGCATCCTCACAGGCTTTGGCCTATTCGAATGCGGGTTTACGCTGCTACATATGTTTCTTCGTCGATGCCATCAGCATCATATTCCCTTTCAGGCAAAACCTGCCGTATCCCGCAGGCAGAATGCAGTGATCTCCTTTTTTGACCGGATACTCATCCACATATCCCTCGCCTTCCAGTACCGATACCGCCAAAAACGGATACGCCTGTTCCAGCTGTACCTCTCCTGCGACATCTATCTTAAAAATCGTAAAATACGCGCAGTCCAACAGCTGATGCATCTGGTTTTTCGGCAGTCCGTCCACAGAGCATATGCTGCCTGCTGTTTCCTTTGCCGGGACCTTAATGACATCCATGCTTTTATCAAGATGCAGTTCTCTCGGCTTTCCATTGCTGAGCCTGCCGTAGTCATACAGACGGTAAGTCACGTCGCTGTTTTGCTGCGTCTCGAATATGAGACAGCCGCCTTTGATCGCATGGACAGTTCCAGGCTCAATCGGTATAAAATCACCCTTTTTCACCGGAACCTCCCGAAGCAGTTCTTTCCATCTGTCTTCTTTGATCATCTGCGACAGCTCTTCTTTTGTATGGGCGTTATGTCCAATGACTAAAGACGCGGGCTGTTCACAGTCCAAAATATACCAGCACTCGGTCTTTCCATTTGCGCCGTTTTCATGTTCTCTGGCATAAGTGTCGTCTGGATGCACCTGAATGCTCAGATCTTGCCTGGCATCAATAATCTTGGCCAGCAGAGGGAAATCGCCTGTTCCGTCGCTGCCAAACAGCTGCGGATGTGTCTGCCATACTTCTGATAAGTGCTTTCCGGCAAACCTGCCGTTTTTAATCATCCCGTCTCCATTTGGATGTGCGGATATTCCCCAGCATTCACCCGTCTGATCTGATGCAGACGGATAATGGAATTCCTGCTTAAGACGGCTGCCGCCCCAGATGTTTTCTGTGCATGCCGGTTCCAAAAAGAGCACTTCTTTTTCCGGCACGCAGTGCTGTGCGGCCCGCCCGCTGCACGCGGTACCGACCAGGCTTGCCGCGCCGATAATTCCTGCGTCATTGCCGTTTTGCGCAATCACAGCCTCCGGCACATACGATACCGCCGCTCCGAAACAGTTTTCCTTCAGGTAGCGGTTGATCGGGTCTGTCAGCGTCGCTCCCTGCGCACAGATGCCGCCGCCCAGTACAATGATATCCGGCCTGAAAATATTAGCAAGATCTGTAATGCCGTCTGCCAGATACTGGATATAACGCTCTACAAGCGCCTGTCCGCATGGATCGCCCGCCTCCGCCGCGTCGAACGGCATTTTTGCGTTCATCTGATCCAGATCACGGCCGCACAGCTGCCAGAGAATGGAATTTGGGAAACGTTTCGCCATCGTTTTCGCATCCTCAATGAGCGCGGTTGCAGATGCATACGCTTCCAGGCAGTCTTCTCTGCCGCATGTGCAGATTCTGCCTTCCGAAGCGATTCTGATATGTCCGAGCTCCACGCCGCCCGGATGTCCGCCTTCAAAGATTCTGCCGTTTATGACGACGCCTCCGCCGACGCCTGTGCCTAAGGTCAAAAATACCGCGTTGCTGTATCCTTTTGCAGCGCCTTTGACCGTTTCTCCAAGTGCCGCGCAGTTCGCGTCATTATTTACATAAATCGGCACCGGGAGGTATTTTCCCAGCTCTGCTGCCAGCGGGACATTGCTCCAGCGGATATTATTGGAATACAGCACGACGCCGTTTGCGCTGTCAACCGTACCCGGACTTCCGACGCCGGCGCCGAGACAGTCTGCCATACGATAGCCGCTTTGCTCCAGCAGCTGCAGCGCCGCATGGCCCATATCCGCAATGACCTGCTCAAAAGGCCGTTCCCCGCGTGTCGGAACGGACGTCTGCGCGATGATCTCATAATCTGTATCCGCAATGCCGATTTTGATTCCGGTTCCGCCAAGATCAATACCTATGATCACTTTTTCACTCTTTTTTGACATTTTGATCCTGCTCCTTTTCCTGCCGTCAGGCTTCAATCTATTTTCTCATTCAGCCCGTATACTTCCACTTCATAAATACGCGCCGCGCTGTCGCTGCCCTGTGTCGGTTTCAGAATAACCACTTTTACAAACTGCGCATTCACAGGAGCAAACGCGTCATGTGTACTGCCGGCGGTATTTTTCGTTACGCCTCTTACTTTTTCAAATGCCGCGCCATCTTCACTCGTATAGATCTCATAAGATTTCGTGTTCATGTCCGCGCTTTCTCCGCCTGCTTCGGCATGATACATATCTACCGCGCTGACTGCCTGCACAGAGCCAAGATCAATCGTAATCTCATGCGGAGCGCTTCCGGTCGCACACCATTTTTTCGATTTATCGCCGTCAACCGCAAACTCCGGCGCTTCGTTTTCATTCACAAACGTATCTGCTTCTGTCGCCGCTCCCTGGGATAACAGCTGCAGTCCGTCAGATGCCTGATTGGTAATGACAATATATGCTTCGTCAGATGCATCCGCACTGCCGGAACTGTTTTCCGCCTTTAATGCCACCGGATAAACGCCTTCCTGCGCATAGGACACCGTAACTGTATCTCCTTCTGCGCTTTCTGTATCTGAACCTGTTAACGTCCATGTCACTTTTTCCGTATTCGGTGAGCAGAGACTTGTAAACGTGATCTTATCGCCTGGTTTTGCCAGTGTGACATCTGCTGTAAACGCCGCCTTTGGAAGGCTGTTGTCCGGCCATTCCATTGTCGCCTCGCTGCCTGTGCCTTCTTTAAGCAGTGCGTTCACCGGGACGATACGGAAGGTGGATTTGTTCGTCTCATCCGTACGAGGCAGTGTATTTACATAAAAGCTCTCCGTATTGGATACTCCAAGCAGTGATTTTGTCTGATCCTGGTTGATACGGTATACTTCATAGTAATCCGCAGCCGCATCGGATTTCCAGGAAAGACGCACGCCTGCATACATGGCATCCTCGTCAAATTCACTGTCAAGCACCTGGACATCGGAAACAGCAGCTGTTTCTTCGGTATCCGGCTGTACCATGGTAATATTTCCAAAGCGGAACTGCAGGCCGCTTACATCCTCCGCAGAGGTCAGGCGGTATGAGATCGTACGAATCGTTTTGCCGGCCAGCTCAGATGTATCATAAGTAACTGTCGTCCACTCTTCTCCAACTTTCTGATCTCCTTCCAGTACAAGCTGCGTACCGTCATCCAGTGTCAGCACGGCATCCAGCGCAATCTCGGCGCCTTTTGTCTTAGCAGCCGTCGTAAAGATCATCTGTTCGCATGCCGGCAGCTTTGCGCTGTACAGCTTCATCACCGAAGGCACATCCTTTTTCATCGTACCGCGTACAATCAGGCTGTTGCCGCCGTAATAGGCATCCCCGACATCCAGATCCGCCGTAAGCTGATTGCCTTCCCCATTTTCGAAAATATACCGGTATGTCGGCAGTACATCCGAAACGCTGCGGTTATTCCAGTCAAGCTGGCTGATCAGTTCTCCATTCTTATAAAAACCATAACCGTTTCCTGTGGAAAAATTCGTTACAAACGGCAGCTTTGTAATTGCTGTACGTTCTGTCAC
Source organism: uncultured Eubacterium sp. (assembly GCA_948468465.1). Next base: position 4,891 of record CAOKJJ010000048.1, read on the forward strand.
ATACGCAGAAACGCCCTTCCATTTCGTATCGTCTGATACTTCCGCCGCTTTAGATGCAGATGGATCCCCGGCTGCGTTTACCCACATCCGGTTTTCCTGTTTCCAGAAATCCTGTACCGTACCCGCTGAAAAATAGGCCCAGCTTGGACAATATAAGCCAAGTGACGTATAAGTTCCTCCCTGCGGATTTTCGAACAGGTTCCACTTAATCGGCGTGTCATAGCCATTGCTCTGCACATCCACGCCTGCATACAGGTCATATGGATTGATGCCCAGCTTTTCCGCTAATTTTGCAGATGATTTTAACAGTTCTTTTTTGGCCAGCTTATCTTCTGTCCACCAGAAATTCAAGAACATCTCATCCGCGCCATCGCTGTCAGAGCCTGTCAGATACGCGGCGTTTTTCTTTGTCAGTGCATTCTGCCAGTCCATCTTGCCGTCCACGGTCATGGAATCATAATACACAAGCTGAAGCTGCGGCGCTTTCTCCTTATAATAGGAAAGAAATCTCTTCATCTTGTCCGCATGCTCTTTCGTCAGCGGCTGGTCGTCCGTTCCTTCTGTCTCCTGGTTCATAAACCAGCCGTCAAATCCATACGTATTCGCTACCTCAATCAGCTTATCCGCGACCGGAAAGCTGCCGTCTTTTTCTGTCAGAAGATCATCCAGCCATTCCATTTTACCGCCGTGTCCGGCCTGCGGCATAAATATCGTTCCGATCACTTTCACTCCATGCTTATGCCCCGCATCTACCACGTCCGGACTAGGCGCTACGATCAGCCCTTCCCCTGAAGAACCGCCCCAGTATACGAGTGTGTCCACATACTGCCAGTAAGAAAACGTATTGGCGTTCATCTTATTCAGTCCATGCGGAGAATTCCCGCTCGTGCTGCCATTCATAATAGAAACTGCCATTACTTTTGTATCTTTATTCTGCGTCTCGTTTACGGTCTCCAGCTCTTCGGCCGGAACACGCTCCGCAAGCGGAACTGTGCTCACGTTAAATATTAGGTCCGCATCCTCTTCGGCTTTCCACTCCAGCAGCTGCGCCGGGAACCAGTAGGACGACTCCGGCTGACGGTTCATCGTCATCTCCGGATTGTCATTTTCTTCTGTCAGTGCATAGCCGCCAGATGATTCCTGGCCGGAATCATCTGCATCCGCACTGCTTTGCTCCTTGCCGGTTGCGGCGGCTTCGTTTTTTACCTCCTCGCCAGCCGTCGCTTTCGCTTTGTTTCCACATGCAGCAGACATCATGGACGCAGCCAGCAGAATAGCAGCCAGCGCTTTTCCATTGCAATTTCTTCTCATAGCAACTACCTCCTGTTTTGTAACAGTTCAGATAACCCTTGAACTGTTACGCATCCGGCCATTGAAAATCGCTTCGCGATGGGCCGGATGTCTGCAACCACTACATTTTCATACGGTCTGCGCAGCAAATGCGCAGACCTACCTGAACTGTTACCCTGTTTTTACTAACTTATTTTTACCGTTACAACCTCATAAGGTTTTAGTGTCACATCTATGACCTGTCCAGAAACTGGCGCCGTGCTTTCTTCCTCTTCCAGCAGATTGCAGATCTGCGCCTTTTTAAATGTTCTGTTGACAGTCAGTTTCGCTTTTGTATATGCGTTTTCCGATTCATACATACGTATGATCATCCCTTCTCCATCTTCTGCCCGCTTCACTGTCTCGATCACGACATTCGGACAATTAACCGAAGCTAACGAATATTCTTTCTGCGCCTGCGCATGCAGATCTGCGATGAAAGGCTGATTCAGCTTATACGCTTCTTCCACCGTACCTGCCGCACGCCAGTTTTCCGCATGCGGATAAATCGCATACGTAAATGTATGTTCCTCCTGGTCTGTGACCGGATTTGGCTCAATACCGGATTTTATGAGTGTGAGCGCCATATTGGAATCTTTTACGGAGTGTCCGTATTTACAGTCATTTAATAACGACACGCCGTAATGTCCTTCCGAAAGGTCCATCCACTTCTGTCCGCAGCTTTCAAACCGCGCGACATCCCAGCTCGTGTTCTGATGAGTCTTTCTCGTCAAATTGCCGAACTGCACGTCAAATGTCGCTTCATCCGTATGCACCGCGACCGGAAAATGTACTTTTAACAATGTCTGATGTTCTTTCCAGTCTACCTTTGTCACAAATTCAATTCTGCGTCTCTTTGCGTAAAACAGTATTTTCTGGTGAATCGTAGAATTAGACACTTTTCTTGTAATTTCAAGCGCCGCACGCACTGGGCCAAGTTCCGTCCATTCCATACGCTCTACCTGGTCTACATCCCAGAATTTTTCCGTATAATAAATATCAATATCCCAGTTGTCAAAATAAATCGGCTTGTCTTCGTACATGCGCATCAGATTTGCCCGCTCGCCTTCCTGGATAACTTCACGGTCCTTTTCCTTATCGTAAATGCTTGTAAACATGCCCTGCGCATCCAGTTTGATTTTATAAAACGGCGTTTCCAGCTCGCGGTCCCCGTGCAGGGCAAACGGAATTTCATCATCCGCCGCGTCCGCCAATGAAAACGATTTGTAACCTTTGGACGGTACATGTTCCACATACGCAATGCTGCCGTCCGCAGTTTTCTGCACCGGATACACCGTTCCGTCATTGTCCGCTACTGCAGCGGCATCCAGATCTCCCAGATTCACCACGTCATTTCGTTCTTTTCCGGTCGTATTAAAGACCATGACTGCTTCCCCATTGCCGCAGACAGCTCTGGTACGCTGCTTTGTCAGCTGTGCAAGCTGCTGCGCCAGCTGTGCGTACTCTGTCTTTGTCACCTCATATACTTCCTCAATCGAAGAACCCGGCAGGATGTCATGGAACTGGTTCAGCAGTACAAGCTTCCACATCTCATCCAGTTCCTGCACCGGATAATCTATCTGATCAGCAGCTAAAATGCTAAGCAGCTCCAGATCCATTAAGCCAAGCTCTGACTTGCGGTTGGAACGCTTATTTCTGGCCATAGACGTCAGCGTTCCGCGATGGTACTCAAAATACAGCTCTCCTTCCCATACCGGCAGGCGCTTGTTTCCTTTTACACGTTCGTTTAATTCATCAAAATACGTGCGCGCAAACTCCTGACGTACTTTCGGGATCCCTTTGACTCCTTTTTCCATACGGATGGACGTCTCTAACATCTCTCTGGTCGGGCCTCCGCCTCCGTCGCCGTAACCATAGGATACAAGAATATCATTGTTTATATTTTTATTCTGGTAGCGCATCCATCCGCCCATAATCGCATCCGGATGAAGCATGCCGTTATATGTCGTAAAATAATCCTTGATCGGCTGATGCACGCCAAGTGTCGTAATCAAATGCGTCAGCACTTCCGTCCCGTCAATGCCGCGCCACATCATCGTATCATACGGCACCTTGTTAAACTGGTTCCATGCCAGCTTTGTCGTCATAAAATAATCAATGCCGCATTTTTTCATAATCTGCGGAAGCGCTCCCGAATAGCCAAATACGTCCGGCAGCCATAAAATCCGGTTGTCCACGCCGAACTCCTGTTTGAAAAACCGCTTGCCATGCATAAACTGGCGCACCAAAGACTCTCCGGAAGTCAGGTTGCAGTCCGCTTCTACCCACATGCCGCCTTCCGGTTCCCAACGTTTTTCTTTGATCCGCTCTTTGATCTTTTCATACAGATCCGGATACCGCTCCTTGAAAAACGCGTACAGCTGCGGCTGGCTGGACATAAACTTGTAGTTCGGATATTCGTCCATCAGCTTTAATACCGTAGCAAAGCTGCGGCCGACTTTTTCTCTCGTCTGCGCTACCGTCCACCACCATGCCACGTCGATATGCGTGTGCCCGATACAGGTCGCGACAACATCCTGCCAGCCCGCCATATCGGTATAGAGCGCTTTGTCAATATACTCAGACGCCTGCTTGAGCGTTGTATAAAACGCCTCTGAATACGGCGTACGCAGATCTATAAAATTAACGGTCGTATTTAATACCTCTTCGATATCCCTGCGGTTTTTATCATCCTCTTCCATTCTTGTAAACGCCTGCAGCGGAACCCACAGATCATAATACACCTTTGTGATAAGGGCATCCACCTCCTGCATTTCCACGATCAGGTTAAACTCCGTATGCAGCGTTCCTGTATATGCGATTAAAACAAGCTCCAGTTCTTCGCCTGCCTCTGCCTTAGGGCGCAGAAATACGTCTCTGTGGTTCATATCTATGCCCTGTACCGGCTCACCGTTTACATACAATAAAAACTGCGGATTTTTTGCGTCGTCCCATTCGTCAATCTGCGTACAGACATGCATCCACATCTGCTTGCCGTCCAGCTCCTTCGGCACTTTCCAGGATGTCTGAAAACAATAATGGCGGTCTTTTCCATACCAGTGCATATTGCGGCAGTCATAGTCTTCCCACGGCGTCTGATCTGCCTGCGCTTCCTCCGGGCGAATATAAGTTCCTTCTTTGTATTTCCATTGATCTAATGGAAATTTTTGTTTTACTTTCAGTTTTTTGAGTTCTTCACAAATGACATTTACCCTTTTGTCTAAAAAATGCATAAAAGCCTCCTTATTCCGCCCAAAGCGTGGGCATGATTGTGCCGTACGGCATTTATTTATGATGTCCTGCAAGATGTGCTGCTTACCCATACTGCGGAATGACCTGCCAGTATTTCACTGTTGTCTCTGCGATAAGGCGGATACTGATAGATGCACGTCTTATCGTTTTCTGGCAGTACATAAGGTTCACTGCGGTGATTGACAATTACTATACCGTTTTCAAATACTCCTGTTTCTATCCCTCGTTCACAAATTCCGCTGACGGGCAGAAGATATCTCTTCAAAATATCCTCCACGAGTGTTGTTTTTGATAAGGCAAACGGATACATCTCCTTATTTCCCTGTCCATATGGGACATGCGGTATATTTTTTGCCGCGTACGACGCCCCGATCTGTATCCCAAACGCATATACTGCCCCTTGAAACAACTCTGCCTCCGCAAGTATGTGTCCTGCATATTCTGCCACACAACAGCCCGCCCCGTCAATATAATCTGAGACAGATTTTCCGCCGCAATATCTGCAGAATGCTTCTCCCTGCGGAATGATTGTCGTTTTTTTGTACCGATACGGCATTTTTTCACACGGTTCTCCCATAATCCCAAAACACGACTGCGCAAGAGCGTCGCCGGGACCGTGCAGCAAAATGCCGCCTGCCTGTACCCAGGCTTTGATTTTTTGTTCCGTCTGATCGTGCGGCAGCGCCTGGTAGCAGTCATTGGCAGGCACAATCAGAATCTTGTATTCCTCTAATGCGTCCTGTTCGATCTGATGCGTGCTGATCACATCCACCTGATATCCGAGATCCGCGCAAAGCTTATACCAGCCGAGCAAATCCAGGCGGCGGATTTTATTGCTGCCTGTCTCATACGGCTCAAGCAGCGCCATTTCCAATGGAAAAAGCAGCGCGATTTCCTTTTTCCTGGCCCCTTTTCGAAGCGGTATTACTTCCCCGCACCAGAGATTTCCTACAGACAGCGAGTCCAGAAAGCTCTGCTCCATGCGGTTTAACACGCCACCGTCATCCAGTCCGTTGACCCCGTAACACGTATAGCCGTCCATCCCGCAGGCTGTCATCGTCCCGATGATCTCAGCCGGCGTCAAAAACGCATACAGATCGTTATAAATATATCTGCCCCAGTAAATGCCGCCGATCATCGGCTTTCCTTCGTTCATGACACGCATCATGCTGTGCTGGCACGATACGGCATAAGCGTCCGGGTAACCGTCCGGCGTCACCGGAACGGTAATAAAATGGCAGCTGTCCAGATAAGGCGACAGTGCGTACATATCAATGCCACGCACTGCCGTATCCCACAGATCGCTGAATGCATTGTCCGCATCCGCCTGCATGCGCCCGTATATATTCAAAAAATAACCCCACTGTGACAGATCCGGGCAAAGAAACAGCTGCGGATTCTTTTCTTTTAACAGCGTCTGCATTTCCTGAAAGTACCATTCCAGTTCCTGCGCCTTCCAAAGCGCCTGATCTCTCCAGCGGAAAAACCGAGGCGTCTGTTTGTTTACATCCTCTTCGTCAGGAAATCCCGCGCCGTATTTCAGCGCATACCAGTATTCATCCGGTTCCAGCTGGGAAAAATCTGTCACCGCCGTTCCATAGCTTTTATTCAGCTTCCTGATATCTTCCTGATACAGCGTCCTCAGAAACTGCTGATACCGCAGCTTTCCTTCTTCATCAAAGCTCGGCGCCACAACCGGATCCCACATGCTGCACACCGGCATGACTTCCTGTAATTTACGGCTATGCGGCGGGCACTGCCCTGCCGCATCGTCGTCTTTTTCGTCAGAGCGCCGCGTCACGCAGCGCTCACAGCCATCCCCGTACCGTTCCAGAATGCGCTCCGCATGCTCTTTCATAGACATTCTGGCTGCCTTTGACCAATACTTATACCATCTGCCCGGCGTACCGTCCGGCCGCACCGTCTCTTCCCCATAGATCGGAGGGTTGAACCGAATATGCGGGTACAGGTTATCTCCGTTTAGATACAGCAGCAAAAAATTATATCCCAGTCCATGCGCCCTTGCGGACCTTCCCATATACTCCTGCATCTTCACATACTGACTCAATGCTCCTGTATCATACCGTTCCTTAAAATCTTCCCACGCCTTTGTATCAAACATGACGCTGTTAAATCCCAGCTCTTTGATCAGCTGCATCGTCTGATCTACAAATGCCTCATCATCATAAGCCGGCTTGTAAAAGTTGCCGAAGATCACGTTGATGTACGGCCTGTTGTCTGTTTTGCTGATCAGCATAGATCCTACTCCATATACGCAATTAACCGGTCTGCCGTTGTAAACGCAAGTCCTGTGACCGTATCCGCACATCCGTAATAAATGGCGATTCTGCCTGTCGCGGCATCCGTAAGCGCCGCGCACGGAAATACGACATTCGGCACATCCCCGACGCATTCATACAGCTCATGCGGTCCCAGTATATAATTTCTCGTTCTCTTTAATACCTTCCACGGTTCTTCCAGATCCAACAGCGCACAGCCCATCCGGTACACAAATCCATTACAGGTATTGATCACGCCGTGATAAATAAGCAGCCAGCCCTCATCCGTCTCGATCGGAACGCTTCCCGCTCCGATTTTTGTACACTGCCATGCGGAATAGTCCCCTTTGATCGTTCCCATGACATATCTGTGACAGCCCCAGTACTTAAGATCCGGACTCTCGCTTATAAAAATATCTCCAAACGGCGTATGTCCGTTGTCGCTCGGACGGCTCAGCATATAGTAATTGCCGTTGATTTTTCTCGGAAAGAGCACGCCGTTGCGGTTAAACGGCAAAAACGCGTTTTCCATCTGATAATATGTCTGAAAGTCATACGTATATCCTACGCCAATCGTCGGATACTCGTGATAACCGTTGCACCATGTCACATAATAACGGTCGTCAATCCTGCACACACGCGGATCATAACGGAAGTCCCGTTTCGCCACTTCCGGATGCGCCCCTTCGAACACAATCGGCTCATCGGAAATCTCCCAGTGAATGCCGTCCTTGCTGAATCCTGTAAAAATATCCATGCTGATGGACTTGCTGTCGCAGCGGAACACGCCCGCATATCCATCGCCAAATGGAACTACCGCACTGTTAAAAATGCTGTTTGAGACTTTTGTAGAAAATCTGTCTATAATCGGATTTGCATCGAAACGCCATACTGGCAATACCTCACTGCCTGTCGGCTCCTGCCACGGCATATTCGGCAAATCCGCCCCAATAATTTTTGCCATATGTTTTCTCCCTGTCCGTTTTTATTTATTTGCCATAAATTCATCTATCTGTCTCTGCGCTTCGTCTAAGACATCCTGGAACCCTGCGGCCATCAGCTCTTCTTTCATCTGCGGTATCACCTCTGCCGGATCCTGCACACCTGTCATAACCTCGCTCTTATAGCGCAGCCAGATTTCACTGCAGTTCGAAAGTTCATCATAAATCTCTGTCGTATCAAACGTAAAACCAAGCATAACAGAAGCGACCGCACCGTCTGTCAGCTTTTTAATCTCATCAAACTGGCCGTATTCATCCGTATCTTCCTGTGTCACAGTAAAGTAGCAGCCATTCGTATAGCCTGCCATATCCCAGGTTTTATCACTCTTGTGCACTTTGCCGTCATCTGTATATTCGAAGTTCACGCCTTCTTCTCCATAATAGAACATGTCACGCAGCTTTGTATCCGTATTGACAAGATTTAACAACTGCAGGCATTTCTCCGGATATTTGCTGTTTGTGGATACCATATTGATAGAACCACGCACAGTATCATTCGAAAGAATCGAATCGCCTACCTTTGTTACGGCAACATCCTTGCCCATCTGCGGACCCCAGGACGTATATGCAGCTGTCTCCCAGCCCTGGCCGACTCTCCACATATTGTATACACGCGCCTCTGACAACGTAGCCGCATCCGGATTAATCAGTCCCTTCTGATTCCACTCATAAACGGTCTGCAGTGCTTTGTAAATATCCGGCTGTTCCAACGTAAAGCATGCCTTGGCATCCTGATCATCATATCTGACACCAAGAATCTGCGTACCTGCGCCAATCTGGTCATAATTGTCAAAGATAAAGTAAATGCCGTCATTTTTAGAATAGAACGGATAATCATTTTTATCCGCCTTAAGCTTTTCAAACACCGGTGTCAGAGAATCCAGTTCCGTTAACTGCGCAATATCCAGATCATATTCATCCACCAGCTCTTTATCCCAGATTGCATAGTTCGACACCGCGATATCCTTATAAGTCGGCACACCGTAGATCCGGTCATTGACCTTCATTGCCGTCCAGCATTCTTCCGGCATCATTTCATTTAACTCCGGCATATTTTCCTCGATCAGATCTGTAATATCACAATATGCCCCCAGATTAATATCCGAAATATAGTTGCCGCCATGTCCGAATATAATATCATAAGGTTCATTCGTGCTGACAACAATATTTCTGCGGCTGTCCCAGTCCGCCCAGCTTACAACTTCCATCTCCAGCCTTACACCGATTTTATCTTTGATGTAGCTGTTCACCTTTTCGATCCAGGTATCATAATTTTCCGGCATGCCGTTTCCGATAATGATCCACTTGAGATCTACCAGTTCTCCATCGGAGCTTTCGCCGTTACCGGAAGATGCCTGCTGATCTCCTGCATTGGAATTATCAGGACCGCCGGAACTGTTTCCGCATCCCGCCAAAGCCCCAATTGTCATCATACCCGCCAAAGCTGCCGCCATAATTCTTCTAAACTTCATTTTCATTTCCTCCTTTATTTAATTATTCTTTTACCGAGCCAATCGTCAGGCCAGAAATAAAGTATTTCTGGAAAAACGGATATGTCAGCGCAATCGGTACGATAATAACGATCGCAATCGCCATACGCACACTCTCTGTCGGCATAGACGCCTTATACTGCTGCATGGACAATCCGCCGTACGGATTATTCGCCATATACTCAATACCTTTTTGTACATTATTTAACAAGGACTGCAAGGTCTGCAGTTTCTTATCATCTAAGTACAAAGAAGCCTGGAACCAGTCGTTCCAATACCCGAACGCGGCAAACATCCCAATCGTCGCCATAACCGGCTTGGATATCGGCAGCACGATCTGCGCCCAGATACGGAACTGTCCGGCGCCGTCGATCTTTGCCGATTCCACAATCGCATCCGGCACAGTCGTGCGGAAAAACGTCCGGCAGATCGTAACGCTGAACGACGAACATGCCAGCGGAAAAATGAGCGCCCAGATCGTATCACGCAGCCCCAAAATATTGTTTACAACTACATAGCTGGATAACATACCGCCGTTAAAGATCATTGGTATAAAGATAATCCATGTATAAATTCCCTTTAATTTAAAGTTTCTTCTGGAAACGACGTATCCCATCGTCGTTGTCAGTGCAATGGTAATAATAGTTCCGATGACCGTCACAATCACAGACATAAATACCGCACGGAAAATCATCGCCCGCTCATTCCATAAAAACTGATACGCCGCGGCAGACAGCTCCGCAGGTATAATCTGGTATCCGCCCGACCGAAGCGCCTCTTCACTCGTAATAGAGATCGAAAAAACGAACAGAAGCGGGAAAATGCAGCTCAATCCTAAAATCAAAAATATAATGTTAAACACTATATTGGTAGACTTTTTAATCTGATTTTTTGACGACGAACTCTCCAGATCTTTATTCTTATTCCTCACGTTGTACACCTCCCTTAATCAGATTCCTGTTATATCAGACTGTTTTCTTTGTCAATCTTTCTCACGATCTGGTTCGCTATCAAAATCGTAGCGCAGCTGCAGATCGCCTGGAAGAATGACGCTGCCGCCGTCCGTCCGATCGGCGTCGCCGGAGACTTGATCGCCTGGTAAATATACGTATCAAAGGTAGATACCGTTTCATACAGTGACTTCGGTATTCCTCCGGTTACCTGATAAAACAGGCCGAAATCCGAGTTAAAGATTTTACCGCAGTCTAAGATCAGCATCATAATAAATACCGGTTTAATTGAAGGAAGCGTAATATGTATCGTCTGCTGCCACTTCGTAGCTCCGTCCATAACCGCCGCTTCATATAAGGACTGGTCAATGCCCGTAATGCTCGCAAGATAAAGCACCATGCCATATCCCATGCCCTTCCACGTATTCAGCAGCACAAGAATAAACGGCCAGTACTTCGCCTCCTGATACCACATAATCGGATCCGCGCCAAAGGCTCTTAAGATGCCGTTCAGATACCCTCTTTCTGGTGTCAGTATCGCATACACGAAATAAGTAACGACTACCCATGACATAAAATACGGCAGGAACATCATTGTCTGGTAGACTTTCGACCCGCCCTTGTTGCGCATGCTGCTAAGCATGAGCGCGCCCCCTACGGCTACGCTGGCACTGATTATAATAAACGCGATGTTATAAAGAATCGTGTTCCGCAGCAGCATAGAAAACGCATTTGACGAGAAGAAAAACGAAAAGTTGCCGAATCCGGCCCATTCGCTGTGCAGCAGATTGTAAATGAAGCCATGCCCGCCAGGCTGCAGCTTATATACCTTAAACGCGATGATAATACCAAACATCGGCAGATAGGCAAAGATTGCATACCAGATCAGCGTAGGCAGCGACAGCAGAAACAATTCCGTATCATCCCTGGACCAGCGTTTTTTCGGCGCTTTCCCTTTCCCATGAAGCATTTTGTTTGTCTTCATATTTGTTTGTCCTCCTTGTTTATTTTTGTTAAGTTAACATTAACATCTTCTTAAACAAATGTAAACTTCATATGTTAGTTTCATCATTATAACTAATTATTAATGGTATTTTTAGTGTATTTTTACCATTTTTTTATATGTATAAAACAAAAAGCAAATAAATAAAAGTTTACAAAAAGCAATACTAAATATTTACAAACAAAAAAAGGTCATCTGCTATCGCAAATGGCCTCCCTACATTCTTTATCATTCGCCTGATACAACAGCCACGATGATTAACGAATACAAATATATACAACATAAACAGCGTACTCCGCCAGCATAACCACTCCTTCTGCTCTTCTGATATCATGATCCTTTCGGCAAAAGAAATACACTTCTATGCTCATTCCTATTAAAATAACCGTATCAATCACATTTTCCATATTAAAACTCATCGGACTGATCGCTGCTGCCAGACCAATTATAAGCAGAATATTAAAAATGTTGGAACCAATGACATTTCCAAGCGCCATATCCGCCTGACTTTTACGCGCTGCCGCAAAAGAAGTTACAAGCTCCGGCAAAGACGTCCCAAACGCTACGACTGTAAGTCCAATCAGATTCTGGCTCATTCCAAACGATTCCGCAATGACCGAAGCTCCATCAACTACCCAGTCTCCACCTAAAACAATTGCTGCCAGTCCGCCTGCAATATAGCAAACACATCGGATCAAGCTTAACTCCTTCACCTGTTTTGCATCTTCCCCGACAGCATGCTCTTCTTGCTTCCTTGCTTTCTGCGCAGACCGAACCATCCAAAACAAAAATACACTGAAAACCGCTAACAGCAAAACACCGTCTATGCGCCCGACATTCATTCCCGTAATGCCTGCTGCCAGCAGCAAAATTGCCACAAGAACGGAAAACGGAAATTCTTTTCTCAATATACTTGTTTTAACTGCCAGCGGAGATACAAGCGCACACATGCCGCATACAACCATCAAGTTAAAAATATTGGAACCTACCGCGTTGCTGACTGCAAGCTGATTATTATTTTTCAAAGCCGCCGTAATGCTAACCGCGCATTCTGGTGCACTTGTTCCCATCGCAACAATCGTCATTCCAATAATAAACGCCGGCACCTTTAGCTTTCCTGCCGTCGCTGCAGCGCCTTCCACAAAAAAGTCAGCACCTTTTGTAAGCAGCGCAAATCCGCAGATCAATATAACATATGACATCCAATATAACATAACTCCAACGTTCCTTTCTTTTCATAATCACAGCAATATTTCTGTATGGCTATTCCAGTATAACAAATCTGGAAAAAATAGCAAGACTGCATAACTTTGCAGCATTGGTTCACGCCTGCGGCGCCCATAATAAAAAAATAATAATAACAGAAACACTACGCATTTAACATTTGTAAACTCAATATGTTGTATTTTTTATTCGTTTATGTTATACTTAACCACATATGAACCATTGAACAGTCTACAGGAGCAGCAACATGGAAAAAATTACGATGCAGGATATCGCAGATGCTCTTAACATTTCAAGAGTCACTGTAAGCAAAGCCTTTAACAATCAAGCCGGAGTATCTGATTCACTCCGTGAACTCATATTTGAAAAAGCACAGGAACTGGGTTACGCCAAAGTCCCATATCTGGCCATAGAACAAATGCAGATGCAGGCACAGCAGCACGAGCACCCGAACCGGACTGTCTCTTTAATCGTCTCACGGCCGGATTCAGCCATATTTTGGACTGGCATCATACACCGCATGGCACAGGAGCTTTCCAGCTACAACATTAACCTTTTGTATACTTACGTACCGTCTGTCTACACAAAGAAATTCAGCCTGCCGCAAATACTGCTCAGCACGGACAGCATTGACGGCTGTATTATTTTAAACGTTTATGATCCGACCATTCTTGGCATGGTCAATGATCTGTCTCTGCCAAAAGTATTTCTGGATACGGTTCCTTCTTTATACCGGCTCCAGCTGAACGGAGATCTCCTTTTGATCGAAGGTTACCGGACAGAGTATGATATTACCGAATCACTGATTCAAAACGGACATACGAATATCGGTTTTCTTGGTGATATTTATTACGCACAGACGAATCTGGAACGCTATCGCGGCTACTGTGCCTGCATGCAGGCACATCGGCTGGATATTCATGAGGCATGCTGTCTGACCGGAAGCATAGGCATCTTTTCTTATCAAAAGGAACTCTATGATTTTTTAGACAGCCTGACGGACTGGCCGTCTGCTTTTGTATGTGTCAGTGACTTCGTGGCACATTTTGTCAGACAGTATATGGATGAAAATCCGCACCATGTTCCACACCCGGTTGTCCTGACCGGATTTGACAATTCGGACGAATATACAAATGTCGCAGGCCATATTACAACCGCCAATGTCCCTACCAGCCTGCTCGGCAAGAGGCTGGCGCTGCAGCTGCTGTTCCGTACGCAGCAGCCGAATGCGCCTTATGAACTGACGTTTGTGCGTCCAGCCATTATTTATAAATCTTTTTCATAACAAAAATGGCGTGTTTCAAATTGAGTTGACAAAATAAAAAAAGGAGCATACAATCCGTACCCGTGTTATAATGGAATTGACAAGATAAATTTTAACAGGGGGTGATTGTATGTTCCTTAACACATATTTTACCAGCTGGTTAGCTGGTTGTAAATAATAAAGTAGCAAATATTCTTAAAAATAGTGAAAAATTTATGCTTGGCTGCAAAGCAGCTGCAGGAATCCCTGTTTCAGATATTTCCAAAGAGACTCAGATAAGCCGTACGTATATTTATCAGCAGAAAGCTAATGTGCAAAACTATATGGAAACTTTGGACAAAACACAGAACAATGTTCTTTCTATAAATATAGATAAGAATTTTATAGAACGTATGGTTTTAAGCCTTTCCCTGGACTGCCATGCATCTACGGAAGGTATTCAGAGGAATTTTGCATCTGTTTTCGGGCTGCATATATCTTATGGAAAAATCAGTTCGATTCTTGCGGAAGCATCGCGGCGCGCTGAGCGTTTTGATGCCGGAATACCGCTGGAAGGCATTACACAGGGTGCAAATGATGAGATTTTTCAGGGAAACATCCCTGTATTGACAGGAATTGATACAGAATCCACTTATGTGTACCTTCTTTCAGAAGCTGGCGACCGCAGCGCTGACACATGACAGCTTTGCATGGAAGAACGGAAAGAACAGGGGCTTAGGCTGCAAGTAAGCATAAGTGATGCAGGAACCGGGCTGAATGCAGGGATACCGAAAGCTTTTCCGGATATCTGCGTACAGCCGGACATCTTCCACGAACTGCGCCCCATTGGTGCAGAAGTGGCCAGGCTTGAGCGGAAAGCAGAAAAGCTGATATCGGATGAAACCGGATTGGAAAAACGTGCCTGCGGGAAACGGCCGCAGAAAAAGACATTGGAACAGCTTTGCCAGATACACGAAAAGGTGGACACAGCCATACAGGAATATGACCTTTTAAGAATACTTTTTTGCTGGCTGGTGGAACTTCTGGGCTTTAGCGGCTATTCCTTTCAGGATGCATACGGGCTTACAGAATGGGTGCTGTCAGAAATGGAATCTTCTTTTCCGGAGCGGACAAAACTTCTTGGACAAACACAAAAAATCAGGAAAAGACTTCCGCAGATACTCTCCTTCCTGCAGCGTATGGAAGAAAGCTTTGAGGCAGCCGCCCACAAAAAAGGGATCCCGCTGGAAGCTTTTCACATTATGTACCGGCAAAAAGCTTTGGACCCATCATCTTTAGCGTGCAGCCAGATGGAATACTGTCTCGGCGAACTTCTTGGAAGCAGCTATGCATCAGCAAGGCAGGAATTCTGCCATATATTAGACCATACAAAACGCGCAAGCAGCCTTGTGGAAAATTTAAACAGCAGGATCCGTGTATATATGAACCTCAAACGCATGGTTCCGGAAAAGTACTTCATACTGCTGAAAGTGTATTTCAATACAAGAAAATATCATCGCAGCAGAGTTACAGAACGGCAAGGAAAAAGTCCGCTGGAACTAATGACTGGAAAGGAATATCCTGAATTTCTGGAAATTCTTGGATATTAGTAAGTGTAACCAATAAGTTGAATTAGACTATATATATAAGCTGATATGCGTAGGGGATTTTTTGCGTTAAAATAAGAAAACCTTTTCTGTCAACTAAATCAAGCTATTTTTGAAACACGCCACAAAAATCATGATGAACGTCGGAAAAAATTTCAGGTTAAAAAAGCAGTTCAAACAAAAGAACTATTTTTTAACCTGAATAAAAAATAAAGGAAGCAGCTTTCAATGCTGAAATTGAATGATATTTCTTGCAAACTGCTTCATTCATCAGTATAATTACAATAGAAAGGATGTGACAAAATGACTACTGTAAGCCTTCGATTTGATGATGAAATGAAAAAACAACTGGATGAAATGTGCGATGAGATGGGAATGAACCTTACTACCTTTTTTATGATTTATGCCAAAAAAGCCTTACGGGACCGCCGTATTCCTTTTGAAATCTCTGCCCCTTCGGACCCCTTTTATTCCGCTTCCAATATGGAACAGCTGCGGAAAGCAGGCCAGCAAATTAAAAACGGGCAGGTAATCGTAAAAACTATGGAAGAACTGGAGGCTATGGAGCGTGAGTAAAATCACTTTTGCCGAAGATGCGTGGGCGGAATACCTCTACTGGCAGTCCCAGGATAAAAAGACATTAAAGAAAATAAACAGCCTCTTAAAGTCCATCCAACGGGAACCGTTTACCGGCGAAGGGAAACCGGAACCGCTAAAAAACAGCCCGGATGGAGAATGGAGCAGAAGGATCAATGAAAAAGACCGCCTCGTTTATTTGGTCAGCGATGATAATATTGTCATAACGCAGTGCAAAGGGCACTATAATGACAAATAGCAAGACATCACGTTTTATAAACAGTAAAACACATTGCCCATTACAAAGCAATGCGGAAAGAGATGCTTACAGCTTAACAAATGGGTTTCAGGTTAAAAAAGCAGCTCAAATAAAAGAACTATTTTTTAACCTGAATAAAAAATAAAGAAAGCATCTTTCAATACTGTAAATTTAGAAAAACCACTTGCTATCCGGAAAAAATTCATGTATAATATCTTCGTGATGCGGATATGGCGGAATTGGCAGACGCGCCAGATTTAGGTTCTGGTGGGAGACCGTGCAGGTTCAAGTCCTGTTATCCGCATTTTCTATTATCTATCTGCTATCCCTGAAACAAAAACCCCGTTTCATAAATAGCGGCTGCCGCCTCTTGATTCATCTGCGGATCATACATCTGTATTCCCTGCTGTAACGCATGATTGGCCCGCTGTTTCATCTGAAGTATATGTTCTTCCTGTTCTTTTCTTGCTTTTTTCTCCTGTTTTTCTTTTTGCAGACGTTTCTTTTCCAGACGCTCCTTTTCCAGCCGTTTGGCAATATCCCGGTTCTTTGAAGCCTTATACGTCATGCCGCCCTTAGATTCCGCCTGAAACATGCTTCTTGCCGCTGACGCGGAGCCGCCGTAAAGCTTGCTGTAGCCGTGCCCGTTGTGTTCATCAATCGAAGCTCCAAAATGCTCGATCCCATAAGAACCCGCACTGCCCATTCCAAAAAACGGATCCGGCACAGAACGATTGATTTTTGTATATCCAAGCACCCACGCCTCATACTCCGGATCATTTTTCATCTGCTCCCATCCCTCTTCTGAAATAAAGACGGCTTCCTCATCATAAGGCCTGGTAGGCGCAAACGGAATCTTCCCAAGCAGACTGCTGATATAAGACTGATACTCGCTCATAGACATGCTCTGCGTATCTACATCCTCCGCCCCACACGCTTTCCTCACAGATTTACCCGCCTGCACCATCTCCATAACTCCCCGCTTTTTGTCCGGATGCCTTCTGATGAAATCTGTGACTGCACTTTCTTTTTCTGTAATCCGGCTATGATTTTCTGCAGCTGCCGTTTTTTCCGTCTGGCTGTTTTCGGCCGCGGATACCTTTTTCTGGCCTGTCTTTGGTACAGTGCCCTTCTTCGAATGGTATTCCATATACCGCTGCTGCAAATCATTTACATTTATTCCATACATCATCTGATACCTCCCTATAAAATCCTATTTACAGATGATATCGGCATACAGATGTATCTTTACAGTAAAATGAAACGAACGGCATCTTTGATGTCCTGAACAGCAGCCCGCATAATACCTCTCATAAACCATCCTCTGTCATATTTGGATCTGCCCATCCCAGGTGAACCAGTTCCATATCATAAGGTGTCAGGTCTGACCGGAGCTGATTAGTACGAACAGCCAGCACATAGCAAAACAATGCAGACTCCCCTTCTCCTCTTTCTGCATACTGATAAAACGCAATGCAGTTTTCTCCCTGATAAGACACAAGCTGTGCCGAATATGCGGTATCATTGTAATTACTGTATGTTTCCTGCAATGTCCCTTCCGGCGGCGTCCATTCCAGATGGCGGTCCGTATCCTGAAAAGTAATTGTCAGCAGATTATTTTGCGCATCATACGTCTCAGTCGCCGGATATCCTGCCCGCATTTTTCTGCTGTCCAGATATGGCCCGCCTTCATCATCGGATAATTCATATTTGTGATACTCCCCTCCAAACTGTGTATATAGAGCAATTATGCCTTTTCTGGGAGAATCTCCGATAGCGTCCAGCCCTGTGAACAAAATCATCGTATTTTTACTGTTTGTTATATTGACCGACGTAATGCCTGGCGTCACTAAATGCACCCCAAACTCACCGAGAAAAAGAGTTTTTTCATTGCCAAATTGTATCTCATAAGAAGACTTATCTCCATTTACCGTCCGGTAAACCCGGTCCCGACGGCCGTCATGGTCCAAATCCAGCTTCCTGTACATATACTTGGAATCATTCGGAAATTCATCCATATATCCCTCATAATGTACTATTTTTGATAGATTGCTTTGCTCCGCAAGTTCTGCTCCCGCATGCAAATTATCTTCCGGTGATTGTCTCTCTGCCAGCTCATATTCCCCTAGCTGCATATTATAATCAAAATACTGCAGACGAGATTCTCCAACTGTATTATCATAATAAGAACCCGTAATCGTCTCTCGCTCCGACTCTTTCTCATAATCCAATATCATGGAATACCCTTTCGCCATACTGTTTTCACATGATATTTCATCCCTGCACAGACGTTTCAGACTGCCATCAGCACGAACAGTCAGCAGCACATATCCCATGGCATTCGATGACTGCGGAAGTCCGATCGTAAAATCCGGACAGCCGTCCGCATTATAATCCGCCCATTCGAGCGAAAACTTCTCCGGAAAATTAAATGTCTGGCCCCGATATTCCCACAACTGCTCTAATTTCCTCTGCTGCAGGACCGTTCCGTCTTCGCTTATCGTACGAAGCACATAGCTTCCCTCATAATTTTGCGGAAACGTATCAATGCCCGGTTCAAAATCCTTCATCGTATCATCATAATAAGTACCTGCCGCCATACACAGCTCTACTGTTACCTTCTCTCCATCCAATAACGGCATCACGCCAGAAGCCATTACAACATTTTCCAAATGATCCGCCGTATGTATCTCCTGCTCCTTTGGATTCAGCGCCAGTCCAACCGTCACTGCCGCAGTCAGTGCAAATATGAAAAAACTTTCCCACAAAGAACGTTTTTTATATTGCAGCACATGGATAACCCTCTTTCGAATACCGCTCTCACCAAATGCAAGAGGTCTTCCCAGTACGATTTTTCTGCCCGAAGCAAGCGACAGCAGCGCTGCCGAATACGGCTTGCGCATCTCTTTTCCAAGCTTTCGAATGACACACTCATCACAGGCCATCTCCATATCCGTACACATCAGCTCATAGCAAATCCAGACAAGCGGATGAAACCAGTACACACAGCTGATCAAAAACGCAGCCTGCTTGATAAGATAATCCTTCCGCCGGATATGCGTCTTTTCATGTTCCAGCACAAAATGCTTCATTTCTTCTGACAATGCAGGCGGAATATAAATCTTAGGCCGGCACAGACCAACGACGAAAGCCGTCCCTATATCTTCCTTTTCATATACCCCTTCTTCCAGCAGCACTGCACCACGCAGACGGACACGCAGGCGGATATAGGACCATATACTTGCTGCCAGCAGCAGGCACAGTATACCTAACCACACACAAGCCGCCATCGGCACAATCTGCTTCTGCCCTATTTTTGACGCCAAATCAGTACTTTTTTCCGACGTTTGCTGCGTCCGTGTCAAAGTATCATTTACCGCCGCAGACTCAGAAGGCACCTGCATCATTTCCTGTATTCCAGTTTCCTGCATTCCAGCTTCCTGCATTCCCATTTCCTGCAGTACCGGCTGCGGTGTTATTTTCAAAATACTGAGCGTACTTTCCAAAGATACCGGACAAACGAGCCGGAAAAATACTGCAGCCCATAGCAAATAAGAATAGACTGCCGGAAGCTTCCGAAACAAAATTCTCAGCAGCAGCACAGCAATCATGCAATATCCTGCAGCAGCACTCATATTTAATACTTTCATAAATATTTGTTCCAACATACTTTTGCTCACCCCTTTTTCGAAAGCTGTCGCCTATCCAAACGCTCTAATCCTCTTCCTGATATCTTTCAATCAGATTTTTTATTTCCTCCGCCTGTTCTCTGCTCAGCTTTTTCCTTCCAATAAATGCCGTCAGAAATCCAGGCAGTGACCCGTCAAATGTTTCCTGGACAAACTGGCGGCTTTTTCCCGCATAAAAATCTTCCTTACTGATGCGTGCAGTAACAACCGCGTTTTCGTTCTGAAAAATGCCGCGAACACATAATTTTTTCAGCACTGTAAAAGTCGTAGATTTTTTCCAATGCAGCTGACTCTCACAAATCCTGACTAACTCCATCGAAGGAATCGGCTGTCTGTCCCAAATGATAGACGCAAACTTTTCCTCTGTCTCCGTTAACTTGTATATCATCAAAAATCCCCTCCTCAAAACAGGTCTATATATGATAGACTTCTTATTTTTAAGTCTATCATATATAGACCTGTTTTGTCAAGCACGATGACTTAAATTCCTGACTTAATTTCTTAAATTTTTTTCTTGATTTTTACAATATTATGGTATAAAATGACAATAGAAGGAATGCACGTAATGGGAAGTATAATACTGGATAGACAACATCATATGCTATCACATATGATCACCCTGTTGCTCCGAATTTTTTGTCTGTATCCACAGGCATAAGAGAACAGGGCAATAATTTCAATCGGATTTTATTAATATTACCAATGATTACTATTATTACTAATATTACTATAAGATAAAACTGTCCTTCTATAACAATATATACTTTTCTGCGTGCCTCTTTCTCTTAATTCATTTTCCTTACATTAATTCATAATAACCATATGCAGAAATATGGAAGCAGATGTTATACAACATCTGCTGTTTTTTACCATTTACACTCTTCCTGGTTTGTCTCTATCTTGCCGGCATCTGAAATCCTTTCAACGCCTTGTTTAAATAATCATTAAAAGGCTTCATGATTCGGAAAATCTCTGCTGCCTTGCCAACAACTATATCCGCCTGTTTCCATTCCTCATCCTTAACCGGATATTCCAGATACCAGCTCTTGAATTTTAAATATTCCGCCTGCGGATGGTCTTTATCATACCCTGCGGGAACATTTTTTAATGCAGTTCCCTGCACAGTAAAATATTTTTCAAACTCCGGATCCCGTATAATTGCTTCCCATTGCGCACCATTTTGCACGATATAATCCCTGATCCTCGCCGTCGCATTCTTAAACATATCCGCAAACAGGCCGCCTCCTAAAAAAGACTGATTCCCCGGCTTTAGCATCAGATAATAGCCGACAGGAACCGGCAGCTTGCCCTTGGATGAAATATGCGCGCGAAACGCAGGATTGTACGGCGATTTGTCATGGCTAAAACGAGTGTCTCTTACAATCTTAAATGTAAGATCTTTTGGATTGTTATGCAAAATACTGCTGTCAAACTTCCCGATTTCCAATATCAGTGCCTGTAATAATTTTTCAAATTCCGCATTCGCTTTTTTATAATCTTCCTTATTTGCATGATACCATTCCCGATTATTATTCATGCTCAGCGCTGATAAATAATCCATAATAAACTGTGTGTCCATGATTGCCCCTCTCCTTTACGATTTTTGAATAACAGACAGCTGCGTAGAATCTAAAAATTCCCGGATCAGATGTTTCGTACGCTCCGGCGATTCATAAGGCTTGCAAAACGAAAAATCCTGTGATAAATCGTCAATATCTTCCATCGCATTTTTAACATCCAGCATCGTCTGCAGCGGGATCTCTGCAGCCGACACATAATCCAACTGCATTGGGTTAATCCTGTGGTTATGTATTGCATAATTCACTCTGTCTTTACATTTGCATCTGCCAGCCCCGTATTCTCCGCAATACTTCCCAAGAAAGTCCGCCATTTTTTTGCGTACACGGGACAGCCTCTGCCGGTAAGCATCCGCGGTAATCCCCAAAATCTCTCCCGCCATACGGCTGTCAATTTTAAACATCGTACCCAAAATAAAAATGCATCTGCTTTCCACATCCAGGCACTGCAGCATCACATTCGTACAGGACATTTTCAGTTCTTCCGCTAACAAATCCTTCTCTACATTCTGCGTTAAATCCGGCACGTCCCATATGTCTGCGTTCTCAATATCATCTCCATAATATTCAAAACCAGGCGCATGATGAGCAAACATATGCTTCTTGTAATTTTTCAAATGATTCACCGCGATGCTGAATACCCATGTCGTAAAGGAACTTTCCCCTCTAAAAGACGACAGATGCGTAATCATCTTCAATAAAATATCCTGTGTGGCATCCTCCGCATCCGCAAATGTGCCAAGCATTCGTAAAGATAAATTAAACACCAGATCCTGCACACCCGCAATAAGCATCTCAAGGGCCTTTTTGTCCCCTGCTGTGGCTTTTTGAACATAAGCCTGTATTTGTTCATTCGTTATTTGACTCATAAAATTTACCTCCTATAGAATTAGACAATGCTTCTTTGGATTTGTGACAAAAGAAATCGTCAAATGAATCATAATTACAATAGTGCTAAAATGTTTGATTCTTTTCAATGTACAATATAAAAAAGGTGTAAAGCCTTGATCATTTAATAAGACTATACACCTTAAAATTTGCAGTTTATTCAGTATTCGTTTTATAATTCAAGTTCGGAATAGTCAATGCCAAAACTTGATAATTTAATCCTTGCTATACGAATCTGATAATCAAGTTCTTTATTTTCACCTGTTTCATGAGATTTTATTCTCATTAAATCCACATACCTATCAATAGATATTTGTTTCTGTTCTTCCAACGTCATATCTTGTACCATCCTTTCACCGCCTTTACAGTTGAAACAAAGTGTTATTTGTTGCATTCATTATAACGGATTATGTAAAAGGTGTAAAGCCTAATTAAATTGTCAATGTGCTGTGGTGTTGCTTGCTGATCTCTGATCTCTGATCCTTAAATATTTGTCTTGATTTTTTCAATATTATGGTATAGAATAGGAGTAGAAAGAATGCACGTTATGGGAAGTATAACACTGGATAGATAACATCATATGATATCACATATGATCATCCTGTTGCTCCGAATTTTTTGTCTGTATCCACGGCATAAGAGAACAGGGAAATAATTTCAATCGGATTTTTACCTAAATTTTACTATACGATAAGACTGTCCTTCTATAATACTACATACTTTTCTGCGTGCATCTTTCTTTTTATTCATTTTCCTTACATTAAATCATAATAACTGTATGCAGAAATATAGAAGCAGATGTTGTACAACATCTGCTGTTTTTATAACCTGAAATGTTTTCCGCAATTCGATAGCACAAGGAATATGTGAACTTATGGACGCCAACCTGCTTCTTCTTATTAAAATTAAAGCTGACCATATATCCCCGCTTCAGATGATATTCATCCAGATATCCTGAAAGCTGTTCTTCTCCCCCGCTGATTATACTCATCTCCGTGCCATATTTTGAGTTCTACGATTTTCTGCTGTCCGCAGAAGTCAATGATCAAATCCGTACGCCGGTTTGTCCTTGTTCTTGACTCAATATAATAGTTTCCGGTTCCATTGATGATGTTCCATATCCAATTGACCGTTAACGATAAACTGATTCTTTTCCTCCGCCGCAATCTGTGAAATTTCCATTTGTCTGGCTTTCTCCGCAAGAATTCCATTATACAGCCGTGTTTCAAAAATACGGTTCAAAATAGCGGCCATTCCATTTTTCAATGTGACAAATCCAAACATAACGGCCATTCGGATTCCCACATCCCCCGGTACATATTCGATCATCCTGCCTTTCAGCAGCAATTCCTGCAGCATCTGCTTCAATTCCGGATCATCGATCAGCTTATTGTCCAGAGACTCGAACAAGGTATTTTCCTCCTGAAGAAGCATCCGGACTGCCGCCAGAAATCCATCTCTGGTCCATGCCGTTTTTTATCCGGAAATTCCGGGCTGCCTGCTGTTTTTTCATCAATCAGCTTGCAGATTCTGGATACAAGAAATGGATATCCGGACGTATATTCATAAACCAAATATTCCGATAAAATAAGACGCAAATGCCAGAGAAAACATATTTCCATCCTGGAACTTTGCCGCATCCAGCTTTTGGAAATCCAGGCTGATCACAATATACTCATCCTGCAGATATCTCTTCAATGCACGAAGGGTTGTCGTCTTCCCATATTGCCGTGCACGGTTAATCGTAAAGTATTCTCCTTTGTCTACAAATTCCCCGATCTTTCTAAGGCGTTCGCTAATATCTACCATATAATGCTGATTCGGTTTACAGTCCCCGCTCACATTAAATATTTTTCCTACCGCTGCTTCCCCCCCCCCTTTCGCTGAAAACTGTTCTGCACAGATACTGTCCGCACCTAAGCTCCTCTCCGGAAAGCCATCTTTAAGGCCACGTCCTCATACTGGATGGCAGGGGTCTGCGCTTCGGGCTCCACAGTTTCCGGAGCCTGTTTTAACTCTTCTCTATCTATATCCTTTATCCTTTCCGTAAAACCATACAGGGAAACTCTCTTATTATCGATTGCTTCTGGTGCGCTCGGAATTTCAGGCGTCTGGAAGCCGTAAAAATGGAAATTTATAGATATTTACCGGCATCGTTTTCGGTGAGGCCGTATTTCTGCATGATAATAGTTTTTATCTCGGCATCTGCACGTCCGAAATCGCGCAGTGTATCTACAGCTCCCTTAATGATACCTTTTTCCATGCCTTTTTCCATACCTTTTTCTATACCTTTTTCCATGCCTTTTTCTAAAGCATTCTGCTCCCTTAAAAGTATCTGAGGCTCAATGATTGGTT
>CAOKJJ010000049.1 GCA_948468465.1 uncultured Eubacterium sp.
CTATGGTATGGGATTGGGGTCAAATTTTTTGTCCACATCTATGGGTACATTATATATGCCGTATTATTTTTCTCATTTTCCTTGTTCCAATCTATCATTGAATCCTCCCGCATAGTTCAAAAATTTCCGGTAATTCACGATAACCGTATCCCATGAAAAATGTGTTTTCACATATTCCATCCCCTGACGTCCCATCCTATCAGCCATTTCCTTCCTGCACGCCAGATACTTTACCGCTCCTTCAAATTCAAAATAATCCGAAAAAAACAATCCTCCGCCGGCTTCTTTCACAAAATTTTTCGTAACCGCACACCGTTCATTTACCAGAACCGGCCTGCCGCACAGCCAGCTTTCCATAACCACAAGGGAAAAACTCTCATTTACGGAAGGCTGACACAATACTACTGCAGCCCCGTAAGCATCATATTTGTCCTGTACGGGTACATATCGAAGATCCGTGACTTCTCTTTTTATCGCATCCGGTATTTCGATTGTTCCGCCGCCAATCAGAACCAGTTTCAGCGGAGTTTTATTTCTTTTTTTAAATTCCGCAAAATATCTGAGCAATATGCCGACATTTTTCCCCTCATCCTTTCTTCCCGCATACAGAACAAACTGACCGTTTATCTGATACTTTTCCCGAAACCTCCCAGGACTGTATGTAATATCTGTGTCCACGCCCTCGCCAAGCACCACGGTTTTTACGCGGCTCAGGTCATAGATCCGTTCAGCCAATTCATATTCCGGCCATGAATGAAAAATCATGCCGCCGATTCCCGCAAACAGTTTTTTAAATATGCGCAGGTGAATATAGCTTTCATCATGCAGGCAGGGAATGAGCACCGATTTTTCCGGACAGATACGCATCCCGTAATACGTCGTGCCAAACATATATGGGATAAAGACAAACACGTCATATTCGTCTGCATGCCTTCTTATATAATCATAAAGCTGCGGGCTGTTCACCATTTCCCTAATATATGTATGCTCTTCTTCCCGTGTCAGCGGCAGCTGCCCACGCATCAGCTTTAAATTCACGGCATCAAATGCTGCCGTATCTCTTTTCCTTACCCGGAACCGGCGTACTGGAATGCCCTGTTCCACGCTCCGTCCCGGCGTATGATAATTAAGACTCCAGTCGCTTTGAAATTCCTTCACGCACGTTGTGAGAATTTCCAGCTTCATACCGTCCCGTACCAGATGCAGCGCCAGATTCCTGATCTCTGCTTCCGCCCCGCCTGGGATGTTCATTCCAAACCACGGAGTAACAATTGCTGTTTTTTTCATACCTGTCTCCTATATCCGCTCAATCAGGCCACAGAGCCTGTCCATAATTCGATTCCAGTCATATGTTTCCTGCACATAGGCTTTCGCGTTCCTGCATAACTGCCCCGTGATCTGCGGATGATCCAGTAAATAATTCACCACGCCCTCAAATTCAAAATAGTTCTGATAGTACAGCGCTCCGCCGCTTTTCAGACAGTGCCCCTTTAATACGCTGCATGTTCCGTTCACCACGACCGGAACGGACAGGCTCATGGCTTCCAGCACGGCAATCGACAGACTTTCATAAACGGAAGGCATGACAAAGATATCCGCTGCCGCCATTGCGTTCCACTTCTCCTGCTCCTCCACAAATCCCAGACACACAATATCTTTATCCTTCGGAACTGGTATCACGGACTTTCCAAGCAGCACAAGCCGCAGATCGTTTTTATTCCTTTTTTTATATTCCTGAAAATAACGGAACAGCACATGACAGTTTTTGCTTTCGTCAATCCTCCCGGCATACAGCAGGAACCTGCCTGGTCCATGCTTTTTCTTAAATGTGCGCGCATCCGTCGTTTGGGGCGGCGTAATGCCAAATCCCCCGATCTTATACGACGCCTTTAGACCCGGAAATTTTTTATATACCAGCTCTTTTTCCTCTTCCGTATTAAACAGAAAAAAACGTGGCGTACGAAATACCCGCTCAAACATCCGCATATTTAAAAAAGGCTCGTCATGCGCTTCCGGAACGAGGATCGCCTTGTTTCCCACTTCCCGGATGCCCATCACAGTCGGATAATACAGATATGTAAAAAAAACAAACGCGTCAAATTCATCCTTCCTTTTTCTTATATACCGGATCAGATCCGGTACAACAGGCCCCTGCCTGTAAAGCCATGCATACTCTTCCCGTGGTCTTAAGCCTGACGATAAAAATCTGGCATTGATCGCGTCAAAATCCTTCTGGTTTCTTGTATGTTTTACCGAAAAACGGTGCACATGCACACGGCCGGCCATTTCCTCCTTACGGGGACAAACGTTTTCCCATGTCATATAGTCCACTGCCCGTGTCGTCAGCACATGTACCTCCTGGTATCTTAAGCAGAGCCTTTCTGCCATTTCCAGGCACTGCAGTTCCGCCCCGCCGTTTACCTCCCTGCCAAAACGCTGTACCACAAGACAGATTTTATTTTTCATTTTTTTCTCCCAGAAATTCGTTCAAATATTTTATAAACCTTCTTTTTGTGCGGCTGCCTGAAAAATGTACCAGCCTTTTGCTCTCCCCCTCCAGCAGCGTCTGACGCACAGAATCATTAGTCAGTATATAGTTCAGCACGGATGCGTTCACCAGCGGGTCCTTTGTATCCGTTAAAAACCCGCTCCCTCCAAGTGTTTCCGTAACCGCCGTACTGTCATACGCAAGAATCGGAAGCTTAAAATACATCGCCTCCACAAGCGGCACACAGAATCCCTCATGCTCACTCATACAGACAAACGCATCTGCAATATGATAATAAGCCAAAAGCTCCTCAAATCGGATATGCCCGGTAAAATGTACGTGTTTCAGATGCAGTTTTTGTACATACTCCTGCAGTCTTTCGTAATAAGCCTCCATCCCGTCATAAGATCCGGCCAGAAACAGTCTGGATTTTGCGCAGTATCGTTTCTGATACTGGTAAAACATGCGGATAATATCTTCCTGTTTTTTATTCGGGGCAATTCTTCCCGTAAACAAAATATTGATATAGCCGTCACCCGCATATCTGCCCATAATCTTTCTGTCCGGCTTTTTTTCATAATCCCGAAACGGTATTAATATCGGCAGCACGTCGATCCGGCAGGTATATCCGGCCTTTTGCAGCTGTTTTTTGTTAAATTCGGAAACTGCAAGACAGTAGTCCGCACGATCAGAAAGATACGCCATCCCGCGCAGCCCATCCTTCCCCATTTCGACACCGTGCCTGCTGTAGCCCTCAAAAAACTCCGGCGGGGTAATATTGTGATAAATGATAATTTTTCTTCCCTTATAATTTTCCAGTGTGTAATTTAATGCCGTACCCGTTGACAAATGATAAATAATCACATCCTGTTTATGCAGACGGGGCAGCGAATGGAGCTGCCTGACAATTCCAGGCGGCAGACCCGGACCAATATTTTCCGCGTAAACGCCAGTTCCATATCCAAGACCTGCAATCAGCGCATGCAAAGCAAGCGCATCGTTGCTTACCGCGTCACCGTAAGAAATCGTGGGAAGCATCTGTATGATCTTCATGTCGTTCTCCCGTTTTCTATTTTTCTTTTCATCAGATTTTTCTTTTTATCTGATTTTTCTTTTCATCAGATTTTTCTTTTCATCAAATCAATCTCTTTCTGCTGCCGGAAAACCGCTTCTGAAAGCTGTTCCACCGCATCCGCCGCAGCACGGTTAAATGCTGTCTGGTCTTCTGCCATCGGCGCAACGATAAATCCTGCCAGCTTATACAGAATTTTTTTCAGTATTCCTTTGATTCCGCGATTGACCGGGTGTCTCCATGAAACAGATGCCAGTTTTCTCATCTGCCTGACGCCGTCTGCTGTAAAATCCCGTTCTGCCGTATTCTTCTGGGGAAACGGCACATCCTCAAAACTTAACATATCCGCCGTATAACCTTTTTCTTTGATATCCGCCCTGATCTGAGCCATGATCTGTTCCACATTTATCCGCTGCATCATTTCCTCCTTATTTTTCCTGGGAAGGAATATCTATTCTTATTTCTGAAAATCCGACTGCCAGCACTCTCTGATCATCACTTACTCCCAACTGTGCAGGTGAACACGCATCCGGGTATTCAAATTCCAGTTCCAGTTTCTGATCCTTCACACATCCTTCCTGCAGCATAAAAGAAATTTCCCTGTCCTGTTTCTCATTCAGACATCCGCTGAAAACTTCCTTTTTACCCCCCCCCATGCAAAAAATACGGATCCGCTGTCTGCCGGAAAATATATGCTTAAATTTTACTGTCACCCGCATGGCATATCTGTTAATCTCCATATCAGAAATCAGAAAACTTGCTTTTGCTTTCTTTCCGCACGACCATGCAAAATCTGTTTCAATACCGGATATGCCGGATACAAAATACCGGATCCCGTTCCCTTCCTTCGTAAACAAAACAGAAGTGCCCAGCTGATACTGCCGTCCGCATTTTTCCGGCGACCAGTTCGTAACGCGTTTGTGCATTCCCACAATCATATCAAACAACTCCAGACAGTCCGAATCATAATACCGTTCGTAACAGGACCTGTATTTTAGCAGATGATCATCTTCCGGCATATACGACCATGTCAGCGAAAGCGCATGAAAGCAGTCCTGCACATACTTTTTCGTATCCAAACTGATGCAATATGCACCAATATTCGGATATCCGTATTCCCTGTCGGTATCTTTTATAATGATCTTATCAGCCGTAACCGTATCCAGCAGCAGCTGGGTGGCAAATGTCTGACTGTCTCCCCATAAATGGCTGGCTGCAATATCATGCAGCACCACACATGCGCCCGCATGCAAATAAGGAAGCACTGCCAGAAAATCCAGCAGCTCACCGGGAAGGATATGCATCGTATCCAGAATGACAAAATCAATATCTTTTCCGATTTTATCCAGATATTCCGGCAGCACATCTCCAAGCAGAAACGTATGATGTATATCCGGTTTTATCCTCTTTTTCACATTTTCAGCAGCAAACCCGGTCTGTCTGGCAGTATCCCGGTAATAATCTTTGGCCAGATCCACAGAATACATCTCACACATTTGCGTCTGGCCGATCATGTCCAGGCACTGTAGCATAATCGCTGTCGTACCGCCGCCAGCCACCCCGACTTCCAATATTTTATGCGGTCTTTTCTGTCTGAGCAGTCCGCATAAAAATGCGGACTCAAATTCAGTCATTTCCACCCATTCTGCCGCTGCCGTCTGCTCGCAGACAATCGTTCTCGGTTCATAAAACAATTCCAGATTATCCATTTTCCTTTTCCCTTACTTGCTTCTTTTATACAAACTCTGACAGTATTTTCAATAAATGAATCCTACTCTCATATCCCTGCGCACAAAATCCCATTTCATTCCAGATGCCTGTCTCTGCCTCCGGAACAATCATGCGGACCTTATAATCTTTTAACTGTTTCATCTGTTCCCTGTCCGGCCTCTCTCCTTCCAGAACCACACATGCTTTCATTACCGCATAATCTTGCGGCAAAACAATCCAGTCCAACAGAAGAATCCTCTCATCCGTAACTTCCGCAATCGAAGCAGGCAGTATACTGCCTTTTATGGAAACAAACGGTTTTGAATGAATCGTCTGCTTTTCGATGCTTCTGTATATATTCAGCAGTTCGCTGGCCTGATTGCTGATATCATATCTGCGAATCATTTTCTTACCGGCATCTCCAAAAGACTTTTGCAGGGATTCATCATCCATCAGTGTGCGGATCTTCTCAGCCAGATCCTGATCATCTCCCGGACGGAATAAAAATCCGTTGATCCCATGTCTGACCAGCTCACGATTGCCGCCAAGATCTGAAGCGATTACCGGTATCCCGCACGCCATGGCCTCAGTTATGCTGACCGGCTGATTTTCCGGCCAGACAGACGGCAGGCAGTATACATCTGTTTCGGCAAATACACGAATCATATCGCTGTTGTTCAATTTTCCCCAGAACCGAATTTGTGAAAGCACTCCCAGTTCAACAGCAAGATGCCGATAGTTGTCATACTCTTCTCCATCACCAGCCAGTTCTATTTCTATATTTTTTCTTTTCAACCGTGCAGCCGCCCGTATCAGCAGTTCAATACCTTTATGTTCTCCAAAATGACCTACAAAAGCAATTCTGAACTTTTCAGATTGCTTTTTTCTCATATTCGCATATTTTTTCGTATCAATCCCGTTCCACAGCTGGCGCATCCGATGCCATGAAAATCCCCCGCGGATATACGCATCTGCCAGATATCTGCTCGGTGAGAGAAATGTATCCACTTTTTCAAAAACTTTTCTGAAATACCCCTGACGGATATTTACCGGAATGTGGATGTCACCTGCATTTAATACCGGCATACATGCGTTACACTGCCAAAAATGATCACATAATTTATGATCATTATCCAATATTGTATTTTTCAGGCAAAATCCCCAATGATCATGCAAGGTCATGCAGACTGCCGCACCAAAATCCTTTGCGGTTTCCAGCATTCCCAGTGACATACCGGTCATATTGTGACCATGCACCACAGTCGGATTAACCAGTCCGCAAAGCTGCCGGAACGCCTCGTTCATTTCCCTGTGGAAAAAACTGATGCCTGACGGATTCATGTGACTGCCTGAAACACAAAACCGAACAATCAGCACTCCATCATACATCCCTGCATGGCAATATCCATCACAATATGTTTCCGACAAATCCATAGAAAAAACAATTAAAAATACCTTTTCATCATTTGCAATGATCCTGGACTGACCGTGCGCGATAATTTCCGCGCCGCCTATAAATCCGGGAGGGTAAAAATTACTGCATACGATAATACGATCTTCCGCATTTTTTTCCTTTATATATTTTTCTATCTGCCTGATCAGACTGTGTGAAAAATATGTATTTTCCCATCTGGCATCCCTGCCGGTTATTTCCCCCAAACCTTCGATCATGCCATCCGCATAGGCATCCCATGTGATAATCTTTCTTTTTACCGCTTCATTTTGCAATCCAACAACATATGCTTCATCCGTAATCATTCTTAACAGGCTGCCCTTTATCTGTTCCACATCAAGGATATCTGTCAGACAGCAGCCTCCAGCTGCCCCCAGTCCACCCAGACTGCCGCTGTTGCTGCAAAGGCAGGGTTTTCCAAACCAGAGACTTTCCATCACAGGCATTCCATACCCTTCTATCTCGGATGGATAAACGGTAAATGCACACTCACGGTACAGCCGGCGCAGTTTTGCATCATCAACCACTCCCAGCCATTCAATATTTGCATATCTGCTGCACACATCTTCAACAAATGCCGGAATTTCAGTATTTCCTGCGTATCTGTTTCCAACCATAGTCAGGGAAACGCTTTTTTTTAATCGTACCTGCTCATCCATTAGTTCTGTAAAAGCTCTCAGGAAACGTTTATGATTTTTTCTCGGTTCCAGCGTCGAAACAAATAAAATACGGCATTTGTCTGCTCTTTGGGTGATTTTCGTCCGATTACGCGCAGCATCATCCATTTCACCGGCAAGTTCAACTGTTTTCACAAATGTTCCACGTATTCCCTGTTCCTTCCAATACTTTCGCAGATCGGATTCATTATGCCCCGCCGTCGGAAAAACCATATCGCAGAAAGCCAGCTCCATCATATATTTCACATGATTCTGATGAATCGTGCCGCTGCACAAATCCGGGCGCAATACAGGAATCGCATCATGAAAAACAGCTGAAATCAGTATGTGAAATCTATGTGCATAGTTTATGATGCAATGCATGCGATCATGTTCCACGGTTTCTGTCAGAAGCAGAAATTTGCTTCGTCCGTCAAACCTGCACAATGCTTCATCCATACAGGTTCGCGGTTCCCCTTCCACAGAACGGTATCGTATATATTTTTTATCTGCTCCTCCATAAGCACACAGAAGATCTGTTTCCTTTTCATATGGAAACACATATTTATGCATACCCTCATCCCAGATAACAAAAACCGTTTCCATTTTTTTCTGCATCTGACGCGCTATTTTCCTTGTAACACGCATCACCCCGGAATTTGCGGTATCGTGACAGGCATTCGTAACATCTATAAAGAGCACTCCGGACAACACCATATCCTTTTGCATCTGACGCAGTATGGTATGCGCGCACTTTTTCCAGCTAAACTTCTGATGAAAATTTTCCAGTGACTGATGCAGTTCCGTTTCTTCTACCGGCAGCTCTCCCGCCAGCTCCTGGCATATTTTCTCGGCCGCTTCCTTTTCGTTCCCGCATAAAAAAAACGGATGTGCCGCAACTTCCGGATGTGCCCCCAGATCATATACATACATATGCTGATACAAATACTGCATCTCGGCAAGCGGCAGATCAAATCCTTCCCAGAGTGTCGGTGAAAATCCGACATCCACACATTCCATCACTGTCTTCAAAGTAAGATCGTCAATATGCCCCATACAGTAATAGCAGTCTTCCACATCCTGAGGAATCACTTCCATGTCCTGTCTTTCCGACAGAACCAGCATTTTTATGCGGAATCCGTTCTTTTTCAAAATCCGCGCGATCTGAAATCCTGCTGCCGAATTCTTGTAGTTTCCTGTTTCCCACCGTCCTGGCTGAAGGATAAGCCGGTATCCTTGCTCCTTTAGCTTTTTAATTTCCGTAAGAACATCCCTGCTGCGGATACCAGACTCTTCCTGCTGCCAGACTGCCATATCCATGTGGTCCGCTCCCAGATGCACATAAGAAGTCGGTATCGTATGATCCGTATCCGGTCTGCTCTGGGAAGATTCTATAAAACTGCTGATCGCAATGACACGGTCTGCCATTCTCAGATTTTCCTTCCGCAGCCTCCGTAGTTCCTTCTGGGTAATCATCTGCGGCTCGCTCATTCCATCCATTGGAACAGCGCCATAATCATGAAATACCGCATATCCGCATTTTTCACGCAGAAATGCGATGCAGCGGTAAAACGGCCATCCGGCAATAAACGCAATGTCTGGTTTATCCTCCGCGGTAAACCATCTGTTCCAGTGTTTTTCCAGATATTCCAACGTAAAATCATTCCCATGCAGATAATCCGCGGCCTCCGGTATCCGTATCACCCTGTCGGAATACCGCTTCGCCGCCTGTTCATCCATCCTGTTGCCCATCATAATAATTTCATGCCCGGCCTTCCTCCAGTAAGAGCCAAGCAGCAGCAATACCCGGTCAACGCCAAAACGGAATAAAAACCGTTCGTTACATATCAGTATTTTCATCTGTTTCACCATTTTCCCTTTTGTAAGCCGCCACGGCATAATCCGCACAGCTGTTAAAATATCCTGCCATCTGTTCGATCAGGTCGTAATTTGCCCCGTTTTTATCTGCCTTTGACAAATCTATGCCAGGATACGGACGCATACGGATAATTTCCGTTTCCGCGAGTCCCGCATCCTCCACAAGTACCTGCAGCAGCTTCGGCGGAATCTTTTGTATATGCATGGGATCAAAATAGAAATTGCATGCTCCCACAATCAGATTTTCCGGATTCGGCGTTTCCAATATCAGCACGCCTCCCGGCCGAAGTACCCGGTATGCTTCTTTTAATACATCCATCAGAATATTTTTAGGAAGATGCTCCACAACCTGAAATGCCGTCAGAATATCCACCGAATCGCTGGTCTGGTTTTTCAGATGCGTAAGCAGGTCATTTTTTACGACATCCAGCCTGCGTTTTTTACAGTACTGTATCATACTCTCATTTTTATCAACTCCAATCGCGGCAATCCCCTGTTCCTGCATCAGTTCCAGCCATTCTCCCCTTCCGCATCCAAGATCCATGGCAAAAAGCCGGCACCCGTTCGTCTCCTTTACTTTCTGAACCACATCTTCATAAATTTTCAGACGGCTTTTTATTTCCTGTCTCGTGCCGCGCATATGGTCTTCAAATTTTTTATAAGCCGCACCTGTCCGAATTTCTTTTGCACGGCGGTTTTTTATCCTTTCCGCCTCCAGTTCCTCCTGAAGCTTTTCCCTGAAAGCGGTTATCATATCAATCGTTTTCCGGTACTCATTCAGGCATCGTACCACAGACGCGTTAAATTCTGTCTGGTGATCCAGCAGCGGCCTGCAAAATACCCGCACCGCCTTACATGCCGCACGCCTGATCAGCACGATCAGCCTGCCAATGCGGCGCCTGTTGCTGACCAGTGCATATCCGGTATCGGTTTTCCAGAATATGTTGGCTTTTCTTAAATTTTCATCCAGTTCGTTTCTGTTTATCATTTCCGGTAATCCCCTTATCTGTCTTTGTTCATAAAAGAATTCGCATATGAATTCTTTTATGAATTCTTATACGAGTCATCAGCCGTCTTCCATGCATGCCCGATCCGGCAGATTCCTGTTTCTGTATACGGACTTGTCATCTCAAATGACGCCGCGTCGTACAAATAGTGGAATGCCGTTCCGTCCTCGGCATGCAGTGCAATGTCCATCTTATAATTTCCCTGCAGCAGCATAACAGCCGGAAACTCAACTTCCACCGTACCCTGTTTTTGCAGCCTGATATTCTGCACCTTATCAATCAGCGTGTTTGTCCCGTAGCAGTCCGTACCGTCCGACTTAAAAATATGAAAACCAAATACGCTTTCTTTTATCTTCTCATTCCTGCATTCGTATTCTGCCCTTAAAATCATTGCGGAGCCAGTCGTATATACCTTGGCCTTCCTGCGTGCTTCATCCAGCAACTCGCACCTTACAATCCGCACATCCACTCCGCCCACTTCCCTTAACGGCTCCTGTACGCGCTTTTCCTGCCCGGTTTCCTCTTCTTTTTTTTCCTTTTCTTCTTTTTTCTTTTCCTGTATCTCTTCCTTATTCTGTACAGTCACTGCCTCCTGCTCCACCCGGTTCCTGCGTTTCTGGCTCATATAATCCATATAAACCGGATGTACTTCCCTGGGTTTTCCTTCTTTTCGGATTACGCCGTTGTCAATCCATACCGAGCGGTCACAGATCTGTTCGATCTGAGCCAGGGAATGAGACACAATCACAATCGTCATGCCGTCCCGCTTCATCTCGCGCAGCTTCTCAAAACACTTCGCCTGAAAATTCGCGTCCCCGACTGCCAGTATCTCATCAATCAGCAGAATATCCGCCCTTACGTTAATGGCCACCGCAAATGCCAGCCGCATATACATCCCTGAGGAATAGGTCCGCACCGGATTGTCAATAAACTCCTCCAGTTCCGAAAATGTAATAATCTCTCCAACCCGCGCATCAATTTCCCTTTTCGTCAGTCCGAATATCGAAGCGTTGATATAGATATTTTCCCGGCCGCTCATATCCGGATGAAAACCGGCTCCAAGCTCGATCAGGCTGGACACTCGTCCGTTCATTACAATCGTTCCGCTGTCCGGATACATGATTTTAGTTAACAGTTTTAAAATCGTGCTCTTGCCGCATCCGTTGTGTCCGATCAGACCGACTGCCTCTCCTTTTTTCACCGTAAAACTGATGCCGCCCAGAACCGTACGTTCTTCATAGGAACGTCTTTTTCGAAAAAGCGTCTTTTCTTTTAGCGTATGCCCCTTGTCATAATATACCCTGAATTTTTTTGTCACATTTCTTACTTCTATTGCAATTTCTTTTGCAGTTTCTTTTGTAATTCCTTTTTCTTTCGCAGTTTCTATTTCAACTTCTATTGCGTATTCCGGCTTCATCATAATTCCTCAACAAACCGCTTCTGCAGACGGTCAAACAGGATCCATCCGGCCAGGAGCATTACCATTCCGACAATTGTCGCGGACAGCAATGTCTCAAGCTGCGGCATTCTTCCATAATATAATATATCCCTGTACGATACGATCACATACGTCATCGGGTTCGCCATAAATATCCAGTGCACCTGTTCCGGCACCTGTTCCATCGGATAGAGGACCGGCGTCAGAAACTGCCATGCCATCGTGACAATCCCAAGAATGTATTCCAGATCCCGCACATACACCGTAACGGCGCTCATCACCATCGTAAATCCCAGCGCCAGTATATATTCAACCGCCATAATTAACGGCAGGCACAATACCCCTGTCAGCCGCAGTGAATGACCCGTGCACGCCAGTACGGCAAAGATCACAAGAAAACTAAGCAGCATATTGACAAACTGGCTCGTGACAAAGGATACCGGCAGCACCTCGCGCGGGAAATAGATTTTCTTTACCATATCCTGCTGTGCCAGAATACAGTTTGCACCGCCTGAGAGCGAAGTACTGAAAAAAATCCACGGAATCAGCGCCACGAACAAAAACAGATAATAGTCTTCTATTCCCGAACGCATAATTGTCGAAAATACAAGCGTGTACACACAAAGCTGCAGCAGCGGATTTAAAAATGTCCAGAAAAATCCCAGGACAGAACCTTTGTATCTTCCTTTTAAGTCTCTTTTTACAAGTGAAACGATCATTTCACGATAAGCATAGATCTCTTTTATTCTTTCCAGCATAATCTCCTGTACACCTGTTCCTCATTGATCATAGAGCCGGCAGATCTCCACCAGCTTCCTCGCAGATTTTTCCCATGTAAATTCTCCGGCTCTTTGTATTCCAAGCCTTTCCAGGCGCTTTCTAAAAGCCTCGTCATAAAGGACCTTTCTCATCGCCTGACAGATTTCTTCTTCGCTTGCAGGATTTACTGTAACGGCTGCCCCTGCAGCCACTTCACGCAGCGAAGTCGTTTTCGAGGTAATCACCGCTGTACCGCAGGCCATTGCTTCCAATGGCGGCATTCCAAATCCTTCATACAAGGACGGAAACACAAATGCTTCTGCACCGCACATCAGCAACGGACTGTCTTTTGGCTGTATATAACCGGTAAACAAAACCCGTCCTTCTTCCTCCAGTTTTCGCGCTTTTTCATAAATCCCACTGCACTTCCATCCTTTTTTTCCAGCAAGTACAAGCTGCGGTGTCTGATTTCGGCTGCGGCACAGCAACTCATAAGCGCCAATCAGCCTTTCCAGATTTTTGCGCGGTTCGATGGTACCCAAATACAGCATATATTCCTGTTGAATACCATATTTGTCCAGCGCTTTTTGTATCTGCCTCTTTGTATAATCCGGATGATACACGTTATGATCGACCGCACAGGGCACGATGTGGATATGCTCTGGCGGCACTTTCAGATATTTCATAATCTCCGACTTGCTGAATTCGGATATCGTAATGATCCCATCTGCACGCCTGCAGGTCTGTTTCATATTTTTCTGCAGCCATATGCGGGTTTTTCTGCTCAGCGTCTGCGGACAAGCCCGATACGACATGTCATACACAAACGCTATCCGTTTTCCCCTGACTCCGGGCGGTATCACATAGTTGAAAAAAATGGTTAGGTCTGCCTTCGTGCGGAAAAACAGACGATGCGGTATCGGAACAACTGTCCACAACAATTTATACATCGTATAACCAAGCCTTTTGCAGCATTCGATGACACATCCCGCTTTGCGGTATTCCTCCAGACGGTACATCTGTCCGGCCGCCTTTCTCCCTTTGAAACACTGCAGCGTGTATGCGTTTTCAGGGTATTTCAGCAGTTCCAAAAGCAGATGATGCGCATTCCATGCAATTCCTGTCTTATCTCCGCCCAAAAACAGCTGCCCGTCAAATGCGATCTTACGTTCCGGCTCCTGCGTTTTATCATTTAGCAGCTGTTGGAACGCTTTTTTATGCCTGTCCGCCATTGCCTTCATGGTGTATCGCTCCCGTACCCGTCTTGCTGCGTTGTCTCCATAAGTCTTTCGCAGCTTCTCATTGTCCACCAGCTTCTGCATGGCCGCTGCCAGCTGACGGACGCTTCCCGGCTTTACCGTCAGCCCCGTTACTCCGTCGATACTGACCGACGGTACGCCGCTTGGAAGCGCCGTATTAATCACCGGCTTTCCAAAAGCCATGGCTTCCAGCTGAACGACTGCAAACGCTTCCGCTTTGGATATGGACGGCAATACTAAAAAATCACATGCTTTCAGCCAGTCCACTTTTTCTTCCTCGGATATTCTTCCGGTAAATGTCACATTGCAAAGGTTCCCTGCCGCTGCCTGCCTCTTTAATTCTTCCTCCAGCGGACCGCCTCCGACCATTACCAGCCGGCAGTTTTGATGGTCCATTGCCCCAAATGCCCGCAGTAAAATATCACAGCCTTTATACCAAACGAGCCTGCCGACAAACAGGATGATGATCTGCTCTTTTTTTTCAGACGGCCGCATCATATGTTCCGTCCCTTTTTGCAAATATGCATCGCTGACGCAAAAAGGGATCACCCGGCATTTCTTTTGATATTCCAGGAGCAGTCTGGAATTTTTCAGATTTTCTTTGGATGATACGAATATCCTGTCCGCCTTTTTCAGCGTATGGCGCACCAGCGGCCCATACAGCAGCGCCAGCTTTTTATTTTGTTCAAATCCGCAATGCCACCAGACGACCAGTCTGCCTTTGTACATTCCAAACAATATCGCCAGATCTGCCATCGGATAGGGAAAATGATAAACGACAACATCCGAATCTTTTGTCCGCTTTTTCACCTCAAACAAAAACTGTGGGGAAACAGGCGTGGATGCGATCTCAAACAGCTGTCTGCACCGATGTACCGGTATTCCTTTGTAGCTGTCATCTGCGCTTTTTTTGCGGCGCCGGTCCTGGCAGACAATGATTTCCTGCCTGCTTCCGGCAAAGGCATCTGCAATATTTTCCATAATCCTGGCAATCCCACCGCCATTGTCCGGCCAGTATATTTTAAATAATTGTGTGATCTTCATAATTTTCCTTTGATACAGCCAGGCTTTGGTTAGCAGCTGTCCTTGCTTTTCATAATATCAGCTACAGACTTCATAATCCGGATGTACATCTCATAGCTTCCATCGTCTTTCTGATCCGGCTGTCCCCACATTCCCTGCATCGCTGTTTCTGAAAGGTGCGTAACTCCCCAAAGCAACGCATCCGCATCTGTTTCAAGCTCCCGACAGAGTATGGCAAACGTGTCCATGCTCATTTTTCTCGTTCCACGCTCAATGTGTCCCATAAAATTCAGGCTGATCCCGCATTTTTTTGCAAGCGCATCCTGCGACAATCCCTTTGCCTTTCTGATCTGTCGGATTCTTGTTCCCATTTTTGCGTAATCTAATTCCTGCATCCCGACCTTCCTTCCTGGCATCCTGTTTTCCAAAAGCAGCTTTTTTGTAACAATTCAGATAACCCTTGAACTGTTGCGCTTTTTTAACTATCTCTGATCTGAGAACCGTGCAAAACAGATTACAGTTTTAATGCATAACTTTTTCTAATAAATTGTTATGCATTAAAATTGTAATCTGTATTCTGCATGTCTTAGGAAATAAGGGCTGCGGGTATTTTGACTCCGATTTGTTTTAAAATACCTGCAAGCTCCTTCATTCTGGCAAAAATATCCTATTGAATGGTTCCTTTTTTGTATATATTGCATATTTTATGAAAACAAATAGATTTAAAAATTGTATATTAAACACAAAATTTATGAATAGACTTGCAAATTCCATGAAAAGCGAATAGAATACTTGTAGGCAATATTTTAGTCGTTAAATAGTACTATTAGAACAGCTTTTACATAACAATTTATTAGAGAATGTTATCTGACTTTTTCATTTGCAGATCTTTGCTATGTCTCCAATAGGAACTTTTATATCCATCTTTACACTCTCAGTCACATACGCTATAATAATTGCAACAAATACTAAGGAACTGTAAGCAAATAATATGACAAACTTACTTGTCTTTTTCTCCGATAGCACCACTCAAAAATCAGTTACATAGCCCGCTATGCGCCTGATTTTTGAGCGGCACTCTCGAAGAAAAATCCTGCGCAAGTTTATCATATTATTTACTTACAGTTCCTAACTGCATCCATCCTAAAGGCGGTGAGAATATGGCGGTAATGGAAATGTCTGATAAAGAATTAATTACAACAACGATTGACAGATATACTGATCTACAGCAAATAAAAAAAGCTAATGGCGGTCACGAAAATGAAATGCTTGATTATCTTATCAAAGTAACTGCCGCCAAATTATCATCTTTGGGGGTAAACGTAGAAGACATAACGCTTTAACCAGTAGCCCTATAACTCATGAAACAAAAAGTGTAAAGCCCATGGAATTGCCCATATGCCTGACACTTTTTGTTTCGTAAGGTTAAAAAGATGCAAAGCCCTGAACATTTCATAAGGCTTTGCATCTTTGGGTTAATGATCAGTCATCTTCAATCATTGACTGAAAAATATCTTTTAATGCCTGCAGGTTTTTATTGTCTGGTGATTCTTCTAATGCCTTTTCCAGCCATCCTAAAGCAAGTCGGATAAATCCCTGAAATTGTTTATTTGTCATCCCCATATCCTGTACCATCCTTTCACCGCCTTTTATTATTGAAACAGTTGTTAGTTTGTTACAATCATTATAGTGGATGATGTAAAAGGTGTAAAGCCTTAAAAATACTGTTCCGGCACATCTTCCGCCGTCTTCCACCGAAGCATGGCGTCCTCCAGACGCATTCCTTTGCTGACAGCATCTTTTCGTACCGCGTTCACTGCCTGTATTTCTTTCATACGTGCCCCTGTCAGCGTATACCCCTTCATTGCTGCCAGCGTCGCAATCCATGCAAGCATCGGCACAATACAAAACAGTACAATAACGACCATATGCATCCCCTCCGCATACGGTGTATTGCCGTCTGGCAGTGTATGGATTCCAATCATTGCTACCGCTGCTCCGACAATCGTAGAGCCGAGCGAGCTGACCAGCTTATCTACCAGTGAAAACAGCGTTCCCATAATGCCTGGGATATATCGTCCGGAA
Organism: uncultured Eubacterium sp.; assembly: GCA_948468465.1. The sequence continues at coordinate 16,829 of CAOKJJ010000049.1, forward strand.
CGATATGTCTCATAATCCGAGCAGTCTGCAACCATTGGAATCGGCATATCCGCCGTAGCATAGTATGCGCCGTATCCGATGCCAAAACAGAGCACAAACAAGACGGAATAAAGATTTGGCGGCATCAGGCTCAGATTTACTGCCGGATTTCCCTGTTTCCAAAAAAGCAGCAAGCCCAGCACGCCTATATACATCACAAGCGCGAGCGCTGTATACCGCACAAGCGATGCTTTCTGTCCGTGCTTTTGTGAGGTCCGTACCGTCAGCAGGAAAAACGGAACGGAAAATACATATCCGACGATCATCATAGGCAGATACAGGCCGCCATAATCCCCCATCATAGCGCCATAGAGCATGCATAATACCGTCATATTCGTAGCGATCGAAAATGCCAGCTTGCATCCTGCCCCTGCAACCATCAGACGCTGCAGCTCTTTGTTTGCCTTTAATATCGCTACATATTCTTTTAGTTCCACTTTTTCCTGTGTACCGCCGACACCGAAAAACTCCGGCCTGTCCTTCTCCCAGATTCCGATCACTGCCAATACAGTCAAAGCCGCCGATACAAGGACTGCTAACGGTATCATCACATTGAAAAAACCAGCGCTGTTGTATCCGCCCAGCTTTTCACTTAAAATCGGCGCCAAAAACTGAACAAGCCCCATCCCTATCAGACTTGCCACCGTATTAAATACCGTAAACAGCGGGCGCTGGTTCGGGTCGTTCGTCAGGCAGGTCTGCCCGGAACGGGTACAGGCCGTCTGAAACGTATATCCGATGACATACAGCGCGTAAAACAGTACAAAACAAACATATTTTAACCACGACAGATCATCCGGTATGACGCGTGTTCCAAAGTACAGCAAAATGGACGATACAATCATAATCATATTGCCAAGTACCATATATGGTCTGAATTTGCCGAATTTTGTAGAAGTCCGGTCGATCAAAGCTCCAATCACCGGATCTGTCACCGCGTCAAACAGCCGCATGACTGTTACCATCGTAGTGGCAAACATCAAAAACAATCCCAGAACTCCATTTGCATAATAAGCAATAAAGTTCATGGTGAGGATATAGTACACATTTGTCGCTCCGTTATTCATTGGAAATAAGACCAGCTGGTAAAGTTTTGCCCGATTTACATTTGTCTTTGCTCCCATCTTTTCATTACTCATATGTGTCTATCCTTTCTTTTTTACCGCAATGCCGGACCAGCTTCCCCTTCCTGACAGGCATTGTGTAAAACAAATCCGATCGCCTGCAGCGGCTTCTCCATTCCGCTGCAGTCTTGGATTTTAAAAATTTATATACTTTCCAAAGATCTATATGCCATATAATCTCTGTATATATCCGTATTTTTAAATTTCTGCTTCTTTATGAACCAAAGAACTGCCGATACCACAAACAACATGCCAATTACAATGCATCCCGTCCATAATCCTGATACAATTGCAAGATTTCTCTTTTTAATGACCGTATCCGGCCCAATCCCGTTCATTCCGGCCGAATTGGCGATCGAATACAGATTTTGGTGGCATGCCTCTTTCATTGCCGTTACAATGACTGGATCTTTTTCATAGTTTGGCAGCTGCCTTGTTACATAAGGAAGCATTGCATCAAAGGTAGATACGCCGCCTGCCATCAGGCCGTCTACTCCATTTACGTAGGTCGTTAATACGTTATCCGTAATATTCAGACCCTGTTTCCCCCATTCCTGCCTTACAATATTCGTCATCAGGCCGCGGTTGCCGCCAGACCAGATGGCACCCCAGCGCGTATACGCTACCATCAGTCCCGCGTCTGCTTCTTCTACCGCACCCTGAAACGCTTTCAGATAAATTTCCCTTGCGGCCTGTTCGTTCAGCCATACCCCAAGGCCGATCCGGTCCTGCTCGCAATCGTTTAGCGCAAAGTGCTTTAGTACAACGAAGATTCCCCGGTCTGTCATTGCCTGCACTTCATGTTTTGCCATTTCTCCCGCAAGGAAGCCGTCTTCGGAATAGTATTCAAAGTTACGACCGCCGTACGGTGTTCTGTGTGTATTGCTTCCCGGTCCATACAGACATGCAATTTCCGCCGAAATACAGTTATTCGCAATCACCCTTCCGATTTCATACATAATTTCCGTATTAAATGTAGCTGCCATCACGTCTTCGGAGGTAAAGGCTGTCGCTACAAGCGCTGTCTTGCCTTCCTCTTCCCCTGCCTTGAATAAGGAAGCTGTCAGCCCCTGCGGTCCGTTCTCGTCACGCGTTCCCGGCGCCTGCACAGACTCGATCGGCATCGTCCAGTGGAAAGAATCGCCGATTAAAGATACCATATCGTCAAAAGAAAGCTGGTCTAATAACTGTTCCCATTTCGGGTCATCATAGGCCAGGCCGATCAAGTCAACCAGCTTTAATCCGTTGTCCGCGCCAAGCACAGGCATTTCAACCGCTTCATAATCCGCCGCGTCATATTGTACATCCTGAAGCTTTGCGGTCAGATTTTCGGTCAGCATCAGCTTTACCGCCTCTGTCGGAAAAGTTCCTGTCCAGTCATTGCGGGAAAGATACTTGATTTTCTGGCCGCCCAGATCTTCGCTTAAATTAATATCCGAGCCGTCCAGCTGATTGGTAACAGCCGTCCCGTTTAAAGAAGCTGCATAAGTCGTTGTATCCTGTTTCGCATTTTTCCACTTGTACGTAAGCGCCTTATTGCCGTCTGCGTCCATGCGCCCGTCTGATGCCTTGTAACCTTTTGCCGCCAAAATATTGTTGATGGCATTGTGCGCGTCTGTGGCCGCTGTAAAATAATAGTCTCCTTCGTCCAGCATATAGGTTTTGCAGCCATACGCATCATACGAGGCAAGCTCCCGCTTGTCTATATAGATTTTCAGCGTTTCACTGCCGCCAGGCTCTAAGACTGCCGTCTTCCCAAATCCGCAGAGCGCCACCGATGCTTTTTCCACCCCGTTTTTCACATTATACGGCGTATACGGGGACTGTACGTACACTTGTACCGTCTCCTTTCCTGCATACGTATCTCCGGTATTTTTTACTGTGACAGACAGTTCAAACTGATCGGTATCTTTATGATAATCCACAGCAAGATCGCTGTATGCAAAATCCGTATAGCTCAGCCCATATCCAAACGGAAACGCGACGTCTCCGGCATAATCGTAATCACCTGCGTTGCCCTTTTCCATTACATAGTCTTCATATCTTGTCTCATAATACTTATATCCTACATATATGCCTTCCTGATAGACCATATAGGTGCTTGCGTTTTTGGGTATGATCCCTTCTTCATAACCCTCATACACCACCGGCACAAAATTTACCATTGCGGGCGCGGAATAATTATTATAGCAGTAAGTATCTACCAGGCTTCCGGAAGGATTGATTTTTCCTGCCAGTATCTCTCCGACCGCGTCAATACCGGATATCCCCACATCTCCGATCCACAGGCATGCGTCCACGCCATATGCATTGTCTTTCAAAAAATCCACCTGCAGCGCATTTGCCGAATTAATGAGTACGATAATCTTCTTGACGGAACCGTCCGCTTTCATCGCGGCGATATTTTCCATCATTTCCTTTTCATTTTCATCTAAGGCCAGATAATTTACATTTCTGTGATCCAGATCCGCACCTTCACCGCCGACACGGGAAAATACAACAATCGCCGCGTCTCCGTACGAAATGACAGAGTCTTTCGCCACGTCGGTATACAATTCCCATGGGCATTCGGATACGGTCGCTGACGCTGTGGCAATCGTACCGCCTTTCTTACGCGTATATTCCTCATCCAGGTCAAGATAAAAGTCCCAAAGCGTCTGGTTCACTTCAAAGCCTGCTATTTCCAGCGAGCCTTTCAGTGTATCCGCTGTAGATGCGTCTATATTGCCGGAGCCTGTCCCTCCATAGACAAGATTAACCGAAGAATTGGAAAAACAGCTTACTTTTGCGCCTTCTTCCAACGGAAGCGCATCATTTTCATTCATCAAAAGCGCCGCGCCTTCTGCTTCTACCTGCCTGCAAAGCTCTTCTCCATAATGGACCATCTCTTCCTGCGAATCAAAATCCATTTTATAATAAACCGCGTTCTCATCTTTATTTTTGATATTATTAAATGTGCCGCCGACAAAAATAGATAAAGAATTGTCAAAAACACTGCTAAACACTGCTAATGCAATCAAAATGGCTGTAATCGGAGCGCTGATCCAGGTCAGGATTTTCCATGGCCGGGTTGCTCTTCTGCGTGCGCGCTTGTATTCTTTTTTCATGGATTTTATATCTCGATTTTTTTCCATAACTGCTTCTCCTTACTATACCCAGTTCTGACTCTTTCCCTTTTTCACTTTGTACTCCGGCCGCGGCTGCGCTGTCTTAAAAATAACCGCTGCGTCCGTCAGTGAACCGGATTTGGCCTCCAGATGATTTTCTTTTTCCATCTTAAGCTTAAAGTGAAATGCATGCTTCCCCTTCTGTGTCCCTACCAGCTTCCCGTTATTGTACAAAGATACCTGCTGCTGATTCGAATACACCGTTACGTCCGTTACCTTCTCGGCACGGTATTTATAACGTCTGCCGCAAAGATGCACGAACGGCTCCGTGCTCCACCATGCCTTGTAAATATAAAAACTGTCCTTCTTAATCCTGCGGTCAAACGTTACCAGCCCCTTATGGTTCATCCCAGGTTCCCCGCCCTGGTTTCTGGCATCCGCCGCAAAGTCAAACATATTCCATACATACGTAGACCATAAAAACGGATGCCTTTCAAAGCATGCAAGCATATACTCATGGTATTTTGCCTGATATTCTTCCGAATGGTCCCCCCGCTTCGGCTTCGCGCTGTGCAGGTTCGGCATTCCTTCCGCACCGTATTCCGAATATCCAAGACAGCGTTTTGGATATTTCCAGTGATAGAACTTCATAAACAGATCATTTAAAAACATTCCCGGCACGTACCACCCCAGATACAAATTCCACGCGACCAGATCTGTAATTTTAGAAACCGGATGGAAAGGGTGACACATCGCATAGCACGCCAGCGTTGTGGGCCTTCCCGGATCCATCTCTTTTACAAGCTTTTGCAAAGCGTGATGGTTGTCCAGCATATCATCCCTGTGCTTTCCTGATATTGTAATCTCATTGGAAATCCCCCAGGTAACGATGCATGGATGGTTATAATTCTGCACAATCAGCTCCCGCATCTGGAAAAACGTATTCTGCCTGCCCTGCGGCATATGCGCCGAAATATACGGGATCTCCGCCCATACCACCATACCGTACCGGTCACACAGATCGTAAAAATACGAATGATGCTGATAATGTGCCAGACGGATCGTATTTGCCCCGACCTCGCGAATCAGCTCCATATCCTTTTCCATCTGTTTCAGTGAAATCGCATTGCCGATTCCTTTCCAGTCCTGATGTCTGGATACGCCGCGCAGAGGATAAGAAACGCCGTTTAAGAAAAATCCCTTGTCCGGGTCAAACGAAAATGTCCGGATTCCGCAAAATGTTTCGATCTGATCCAGCACCACATGCTCCTGCCTGATCTGTGCGGTTAATTTGTAAAGATATGGATCTTTGACCCCATTCCATAAATGTGCATCCGGTACTTTGATCACCGCGTCCGTACCCTCAGCCGTACCAGCCGTCTCCCCCTGTGCGTCAGACAGCGTCAGACATACGGTAAGGTTTTCTTTTTTCAGCTCTTTCGTGCTTTTATTCGTATAAGCACGCACCGATACAAATCCTGTCTTACCCTTTACGTTCGTGGATACCTGTAATCCAGGCCCTCCATAGTAATCCAGGTCAAAGTGCGTCTTGTGCACAATCAGGAATTCCACATCCCGGTAAATACCGCCATAAAAAGTAAAGTCCGCTACCTGCGGATAGACTTCCTGATTTTTACTGTTATCCACTTCCACGCGCAGCTCATTCATCTCTTTGAGCACATCCGTCACATCCGTACGAAACGTGGAATACCCGTTATCGTGCGTAAGAATGGTAATTCCATTCAAAATCACTTTCGCACTGGCATTCACACCCTGAAACTGCAGATAAACCCGTTCTTCGTCCGAAAACTCCGGCATGGGAATCTTCTTCTCATACACGCAGGTTCCACGAAAATAGTCATCATTTCCATCCTGTCCATCTACAGCATTCCATGTATGCGGCAAATCTATCAGTCGCTTTTTCCGCCCCTGATATGTAAACTGCCAGTCTTCCATCAGCTTTACAATTCTTCTCATGACACCGTACCACTCCTTTCTTCTTTATTTTCAGCCTTTCCCTCCGTTTTTATACATACTAATCATCTGCAGCAGTTCAACCCCATGGAACTGTTACAAAAATCTGCAGCAATTCCATAAAACCGCTATTCATATGTTACAAATAAAAAAAGGACTTTGCTGATTATTTATACACAATCTACAAAATCCTTTTACTTTTTGCAATACTTATTACCTAAGTGGTCTTAAAAGTGCCCGATGTGGTCAAAATCTGTCATTCCGTGTTTGGAAAAAACTGCTGCGGTATTGGAATGAGCATCAGCAGCGAAAAACAGCCGTCTTCTTCCTGAATCGTAAGAAATCCATCGTATTTTTTCAAAATATGCCGAATGCTGCGCAGCCCAAATCCATGGACAAGACGGCTTCCTTTTGTCGTTACCGGCAGTCCTTCCTCATATACAAGCTGTCCCTCCATCGGATTTGTCACATGCATAGCCAAAAACTGCTGTTTGCGGTAAATGCACACATCAATCTGCCTTTTTTCTTTTTCCGGAAATTTCGCTACCTCTTCCACCGCGTTGTCCAACGCATTCCCAAGCACTGCATACAAATCTACGGTATTCATAAATTCCATCTGGCTACCGTCCGCCATACAGGATATCGTAATGCCATGATCCTTGCAGTACAGGCTCTTTTCTGTCAGAATCGTATCGAGCACCGCGCTTCCTGTATGAACAATGGATTCGTGAATACGCACTGAGCCTTCCAGTTCCGTCAGATACCGGTCAATCTCCGCCTGGTCAGCGCTGCGCATCGCCTGAATATGATGCTTTAAATCATGCACTTTCTGATTCATATAAGAAATATTTTCCCTGGACATCTGAAAGTGTTCCTTTTCTTTCTTCCAGAGCAGTCCCATGATCTCCAGTTCCTTTCGCAGTTCACTCTTATTAAACAGCTCATTTTGCAAATAAAGCACAATGCATAATAAAAACTGCACAACATAGACGATCAGCCATCTCAAATCATGAAAGCTGTACTCCAGATCTCCCGGTACAAACGGAACAATCTGAAAATTAACAAAAGTCACCATCGCAAGCAGCAGCTGCCTTGGCCCAATCGTTTTCTTTCCTTTATTCGGGATGATCCTGCCAATTGTAATCGCCACAATTACATATCCAACCGTAAAAATCAAAATTTCCGTAACCCACAGCTGCACATGCCTGCTGTCCCAATACGCGCCTCCCATATGGTAACAGACCAGATACCACTCATACATCAGCTGCCAGGAACAAAACGCCCATATTGAATAATAAAATGCTGCAAAGAGTGACAATTTTCTTCCTGTATAGCTCATATACCCGAGCAGTAAAAATCCGATCATCCGGGCTGCCATTTCCGCCCAAAATGCATCATATACATAAAATCTGTTTAGAACAGCAAAAAACAGGATAGATAAAATTACGATACAAACTGTCTTTTTTCGGTTTTCCGGTTTTGGTTCGATCGAATGTACATAAATCTGTCCGCTTGCCAAAAAAGCACCCTGCATAATCCATCTGCTCACCTGGTCTTTCATCAGCTATATCCTCCTACATATTCCGTAAGCGCTTTCAGAAACGGCGTCCGGTTCCGCCTGCTGATCTCCAGTTCATAAGCTCCAACAACTACCGTATTCTTTTTTACTTCCGTTACATGCCGCAGATTGACCATATACCAGTAATTGCATTTTGCAAAAGAATACGCCTCCAGCATTTGCTGCGCGCCCTGCATGGTTCCGCGTACCGTAAACGTTCCTTCCGCCGTATAATAGTGCAGCATGCGGTTTTGTACTTCCACATAATAAATCTGTCCGACCTCCAGCATCTTTACCCCGTTTGGCAGCGTCAGCATAATCTGATGCGGGATTCTGGCCCTGCTTCGCTTCAGCGCCCTGGTCAGCCGCATGGAAAAATTATAATAGTTCAGCGGCTTTACAACATAATCCAAAGCCCCTACCTCGTAGCCGCGGATCGCAAAGCTTGAAAGATTCGTAATAAACACAATGACAACGTCCTGATCTGTCAGACGGATTTTTTCCGCGGCATCCATCCCGTTCATTCCCGGCATATCAATGTCCATTAAAATCATATCATAGACCGGCTCATATCCATCCAAAAGATGCACTCCGTCTTCAAATGCAGATACTTTCAGCCGGACGCTTTTTTCTTCCTGATATTGTTTTAAAAATGCCTGAATCTGTTCGGAACATTCCTGTTCATCTTCTACGACAGCAATATGGTACATGCCGTCACCCCCCCCCCTTTCCTGTCAGCAGACGGCATCATCTGCCACTGGAGTTTAACATCTGATGCTTGTGACCTGGCGCTTATCATTTGCATACAGTTCCTTATCACTTCTTTTTTATCTGATGCCGCTGCGGCTTTAACGTAAGATCGGTAATCACCATGCCTTCCCTTTGACTTAAGATAAATGCAACTGCCTGCGCTACCTCCTCCGGAATCAGATAGCAGTCCGCTTCGTCTCCCTCCCTGAAATCCGCATGCCTGTACAGGTTCGTCTTCGTCATATCCGGTGCAACAGACACTACTTTCACACCATATTTGCGCGCTTCATCAAATAAACTTGCAGAAAAGCTGGCAAGCCCCGCTTTTGTCGCCCCATAAGCACATCCGTGCGGATTGGATTTGCCAGCCGTAACAGACGTAATATTGATGATATACCCCGCATGTTTTTTCAGTTCGCGCAAAAGCTGCTGCGTCACTATCATAGGCGCTTCCAGATTGATACGCACCATCTCCTGAATCTTTTTAGGATTCAGTTCCTCATGAAGCCCATAATAACCGACTCCGGCATTATTCACAAGCACACGCACCTGCTTTTCGGCTTTGATCTGCCGGATGCAGTCACAAAGCCTGCCCGTATCGAGCATGTCACACACAATCGGATGCATATGATCCTCGTCCCACAGCAAGTCTTTGGGAAAATTCCTGCCGATTCCAAATACCTCATACCCCATCCCGGCCAGTTTCCGACTGACTGCAAAACCTATGCCGGAGGACGCCCCCGTAACAACTGCTGCATAAGATAATACTGACGATAAAGATAAGCGCTCTGCACTGTTCATGACTTTCCCGCCCTTTCTTTCATAATGAATCCATGTCAATCACGGATTTTTGAACAGATCTGCACCTGGCAGCCATTAATTCCATAAAAATATCCGGTGGTCAGGCATATACTGCCGCAGCTGTGCCGTCAGCATCTGCTGCATTTGTTCCATTAATGCATCCGGATAATGGTAATATCCGTTGTCTATCTGATAAGGGAACCATGCGGCGGCGCTCTCCGGCTGCTGTCTGCGCATCTTTTTCAGATAATCCTTTGGTATCCGAAAGGACCCCACACTGACATCTGTCAGCTTTTGCACGTCTATAAAATCAAATACCTGATGCAGCATATCCGTATAATGCTCCTGCCAGTTCGGAACATAAATCATAGGATCAAAACAAAGCCGTACGGAAAAACCGGCTTCTGCCGCCTTTACAGCACATGCAATACGTTCGGTTAAGGAAGGCGTATCATGCTCGAAGCGTTCCACAACTGCCTGCGGCGACAGTGTGAAAGCATAGATAACATTTGACAATGGCTCCTGACTTTCAAAAAAACGTTTATTGGCACATTTGGTTCGTATTTCTATTTTTAACCGGGACGGATGATCCGCCGCAAACCTGCTCCACGCAGCCGCGTATCCGGCCGTCCCCTCAAGCGCAAGCAGATCCGTATCATAAGAAACACATAAATAAAGCTCCTTTGTTTCCAGCAAATGTTCCGCGCTGGCAAATAAATCTTCCAGGTTTACAAATATTACAATATTCGCCGACGGATACATTCCCTTTAAGTAACAGTACTCACAATCAAACACACAATTCATGATGCAGGAAGTATAATAAAAATTCGTATTTCCAAAATCCTGGCAGACCGGTGACCCCCGATAAAGCAGCTGCGTATCTTTTGCCGCCAGGATGAGCTTTTGGGAAGCATGCTGATATTCATAATTTTGCCTGCTCCTGCAAAAAACATCTTTATAATGCCCAATTTCAATGATTTTTGCCTTCGGATATTTTTCCAGTATTTTTATTGTCCGCGGATGCTCCCGTACCTTTTTTTCCACATAAATATGAGAAAAAAAAGAATTAAAGCAGCCTCTGTTTAAGCGTTTCAAAGCATCGCTTCCCTTCTCTTTTATCTTTGCATGGCAGCCTGTTTTCCTCATACATCTTTTGTACCGCATGCTGCCAGTCTGTTCCTGCCAGCGCGGCATACCGTACATACTGCCTCAGCGAATCTTCCATAGCCTTTGTGCAGTGCAGATCCGTACAAAGCTGCCGAAGCCGCTGCTCTGTCCCGCTTTGTCTTGCGTCATCTTTCGCCTGGCTTTCCTTATACGTCATCTGCAGCAGCTGCCTTAAAAATCCACACAGGCTTTCTTTGTATGCTTCCATCTGAGTTCTGACACAGGCAGCGGATAATATTTCACCTGCGCCATCATCCGAAATTACTTTTACAAACATCATTTGGTGCGGCCCAAAAAAATACGCGCCAGCCTGATATAGCGCGGCAGCTTCCATATCATACAGCTTAGAACCAGCATCTTTTTCATCCGTCAAAGACGCCTGCACGATACAGTCTGCCTGCACGGCGCGCTTCCAGGGTTTCATAACCGTCCAAAGCTCCGCTTCCCGAAAGCTGTGCCTGTACAGCAAATCCGGATAAAACGTTTTTCCCGTCGCCTGTTCCGTCAGCTTGCAGATATAATAAACGCCATGGCTGCCCACAGGCCCTGCGCAGGTACCGACGTTCAGCAGAATATCCTGCTCATCCGGGGGATATTTTGTGCATACGCTGCTGACTGCTGCAGCCGCAGCAATCTCCCCTGCTCCGGTAACTGTAAGCAGAATCTGCCCCGTATCGTTTCTGAACTGCTGAAATCTGTCAGAAACTCTCTCCCTGTCAGGATCCAGTGCTTTTTTCAAATCAAACTGTTCGATCAACATCTGTGCTTCGCAATATAATGCTGTAAATAGATAAATCATCTTCTTTTCACTCTGCCCCGCTGTTTTCATGAATCTGACTGTCTGCTTTTCTCCATTATAATAAAAATGGCAGCGGATTACAACAATATATTGCAGATTATGCAGAATGAATTCTTCACCTGACAATGTGGCAAAGAGCTTATGAACCAAGACGAGATTTCCGTCATGGACGGCGGCAAGTGTATCGACATTACCAAGCACCCAAGATATAGTTTCCTGTTGGTTAACTTTTCATGTTTTTGGTTTCGGGTATTATGCTTTTCTTTTTGCCGGAACAAATACCGATGCTTCACAACGGGGCAATCGAATACCCGATTCCTGCTACATTAGGAGTCTGACTCTTTCCGATCATTGCATTGGTAATCAACATTTCTTTTATAAAGCAAAACCGCTTGTCTAAGATGAACAGCATTATTTTTGCTATTTTTGTGATGATGTTATTTTTATTGATAAACAAAGGAATATTTTACAATTTAGTAATCCACAGGATTTTAAACAACTTGAGACGCTGTTTTTTCAGAAATGTGCTGGCTCCCGACTTGTAAAATCAGGGGGTTTATGATAATATGGAGATACGAAAACAGAAGGGAAAGCAGGTGGGAAGATTGACAGTGACGGAACAAATAGACCAGAAACATCAGGAAGATTTGCAGAGGCTAAGAGGTTTTCGCCTGCTTGATGATGATTTCCTCACAAAGTGTTTTGAGGGAGATACGGCAAGCATAGAACTGGTATTGCAGATTGTACTGGAAAAGCCGGATTTAAAGGTGCTGGACGTCCGCACTCAGGTATTTGTGGAGAACCTGCTGAACCGTTCGGTGAGGCTGGATATCCTGGCTACGGACAGCACAGGGGCAAAACTGAATGTGGAAGTACAGCGCTCCGACAAAGGAGCCGGGAGAAAAAGAGCCAGGTACAACAGCA
>CAOKJJ010000050.1 GCA_948468465.1 uncultured Eubacterium sp.
AGTTATTGTGAGGGTGTAAGGTTATGGAAGTTATGACTTTACACCCTTTTTAGGAACTGTGCATAAGTTATTTTTGCGCAGTTCCTTAGCTGCTGTTTAGTTTTCCGTTAATGGCGGCTTTTGGTATAATTTGCGGTTAATTTCTTTCTTCAGTGTTTCTATTTCTTCTTTTACCTTTTCCATGTCACCGGTTAATGCCTGTTTTTCGATACGTTCAACTGCTGACAGCTGATCAAAGAGATAACCGTTATATTCTTTTTCATTGTTCGGCATAAATTTTCACCTCCATGTATGCGTTGAGTTTCCTCAATAATTTGACACATCTTGCATTTTGTATCCCCATACTACCATAAAACTCCCGATTTTACAATCCTGCAGCAAACGTATCAGACTTTTTTCACAAGTAATTTTAGAAAAAATAAGATTAACGGATTGCAAAAGCAGCCGCATATGTTTATAATAGAAAGACAGTCTTATTATGAAAAATGACAGCAGTGCAGTTCTGTTTTTGTATGTATCAGAAAAGCATGAAAAAGAAATCGAGGTTGGGAATGGACGATAAAGAATATTTGAACACGGAAGAAAAGGAACAAGGTGAGGACACAGAGCCGGAAGAGACGAAAAAGAGGTCTTTTTTGCGGGAATTGTTAAGTTTTGCAGAGATTTTTATCATAGCCTTTTTGCTGGCGCAGCTAATGACGCGGTTTGTACTGATTAACGCGGAGGTGCCGTCAGAGTCGATGGAAAATATGATTGAACCAGGCGACCGCTTGTTTGGCTTTCGGCTTGCGTATGCATTTGACGATCCGGAACGGTTTGATGTTGTGATTTTCCGTTATCCTGTAGATGAGACGCAGAATTATATTAAGCGTGTGATCGGCCTGCCGGGAGAAACGGTAGAGATTCGGGAAGGGAACATTTATATTGACCACTCCGAAACGCCGCTGGAGGAACCATATCTGCCCGAAGCCTGGGTGACAGATAATGACGGATTTGTGTTTGAGGTGCCACAGGATTGCTATCTGATGCTGGGGGATAACAGGAATATTTCGTTAGATGCAAGATTTTGGGCTGACAGGGCACTGGAGACTGGTGTTGCACAAAATAAGGAAGATGCGCAGCAGTATACGTATGTAGAATCTGACCAGATTCTTGGAAAGGCTGTGGTTAAGTATTTTCCGCATTTTAAATCGCTGCTGTCTTATTAGGAGGTATTTGTTTTGAGAAAAAATAAAAAGCGGGAAACAGTCCATATAGAGGAAGAACAGCTGCAGGAGCAAAAACGTCCCTGGTGGAAGGAACTGTTAAGCTATGTATGGATCATTGTATTTGCCTGTGTGACAGCTATGGCCGTCAATCGGTTTGTTTTGATTAATGCGGAAATACCGTCAGAATCGATGGAAAATCTGCTGAATATTGACGACCGTATTTTCGGATGCCGGCTTTCGTACGTATTTGAAGAACCAAAGCGGTATGACGTCGTCATGTTTCAGTATCCCGTACATGAAGATACGATTTATATTAAACGCGTGATCGGCCTGCCGGGAGAGACGGTAGAGATACGGGATGGACATATTTATATAGACGGCGCGCAGACTCCGATCGAAGAAAATTATCTGCCGGAAAAATGGACAGAAGGAAATGACGGGTATTTGTTTGAAGTGCCGGAAGGCTGCTATCTGATGTTAGGCGATAATAGGAATGTTTCCGAAGACGCAAGATACTGGGCGCAGTGCGCGTTAGATGACGGAGTGGCGAAGAACAGGGTAGAGGCGCAGAAATACACGTATGTACGAAAAGACCAGATGATCGGGCGGGCAATATTAAAATACTATCCAAAGTTCCATTTATTTTTGAATATTTAAAACCGGTGATTTGCCTGCTTTGCATAACAGATATGTGAGGCAGGCATTTATTGTAAAAGAAAGCTTGTAAAAGTGAATTTATCAAAGAAAAAGTTGGATGTAAAGGAGTGTTTCGAATCATGAAGAAAAATGAAAAGACAAATGTGATGAGGCTGTTTGACCAGAAAAAGGTCGTGTACAAGAGCCATTTTTATGATAATTCCAGTGCGCTCAGCGGGCAGGAGGTAGCATCCGTGCTGGGGCAGGATCCGCGGCAGGTGTTTAAGACGCTCGTAACGTCCGGAAAATCCGGGCAGCATTATGTATTTGTCGTTCCGGTTTTAAAGGAACTGGATTTGAAAAAAGCGGCCGAAGCTGTCGGAGAAAAAAAGATTGAGATGATCCGGGAAAAGGAGCTGCTGCCTCTGACCGGGTATGTGCATGGCGGGTGCTCTCCGGTAGGAATGAAAAAGCTGTTTCCGACAGTGATAGACAGCAACTGTAAAGGGCAGGAAACAATTATGGTGAGCGGAGGGAAGATCGGCTGTCAGGTAGAACTGACGCTGCAGGAGCTTGCGAAGGTGATTGCGTTTCAGACTGCGGATGTGTCGACGATGTAATGCACGGATTGCTGGAATAGTTAAAAATAGGCTTGACAAGCAGGCGGGGGGGGGTAAAATATGAATGAAAATTTACTAAATATGACAAAAGAGAGAAGGAGAAAAGCATGCAGTTCAACAAATTAAAAAAGGCAGCAGCGGTACTGCTGTCTGCGGCAATGGTATGCTCTGTACTGCCAGGAGCCGGCATTTCGCAGGCTGAGGCGTCTGTCAGGGCGCCAAAGTATGTAAAGCTGAATACGGCATTTAAAACATTAAAGACAGGCCAGAAGGATTACCGGCTGTATCTGACCCATAACAAAAGCAGCTGGAAGGTGAAGAAGGTGGCCGTTTCGGACAAATCTATTGTCGCGGCTTATGGAAAAACCTCCGGTTCTGTCTTGTTAAAAGGGAAGAAAGCGGGCCGGGCATCGGTAACGCTTCATCTGCAGACGGCAAAGAGAAAAAAGAACAATACGAAAAAGCTGACATGCAAGGTCAGGGTAGTATCTGCAGCAGTGCCGGCAATACCGGACATCACAGACCCGAATCAGCCGGCGGATCCGGTAACTCCATCAGCGATCCAGGCTGTTACAGCTGCAAGCCAGACGGAATTGGAAAAGGCACTTGCAAATGATTCCCTGAAAAGCCTGTCTATCCGGACAACAGATACGGTAAACCTCAAAATACCTGCAGGTAATTATTCGAAAGTGGCGCTTGTTGTTGACGCTCCGAATGCGGAGATTGAAAACAAGGGGGTATTTCAGTCGATTACGATCCATGCCATCAAAGAAAATACATGGATTGAGGAGGCTATCGGTAATAATCTTAAAATAGAAGCGGCAAAAGCAAGAGTTGTTATCGGTGAAGGCGCAAAGGTTGACTGGGTGGATCTGAGTCAGATGGGCGCGGAGATTGAGCTGGAGATAAACGGAGCGGTCAGCAGCGTGGCAGTCAGCGCAACGATGAAGATCAAGTTTACCGGCAATACACCGATTGAAGTGCCGATTATCATCGGAGCAAATGCGGGCGGTACAGAATTAACAGCTTCTGTTCCGGTATCTGTTGCAACAGATGCGGATGCAAATATTATTTTAAATAAAGGCGCAGAAGGAAGCAAAGTAAAGATCAACTTAAAATCTCTGCTGGTCAAGCTGACCAACAGTACAGGCAAGCCGGTAGAGACGACAAATGCGGACGGCATAAAAAGGACGGTTGCAAGCACGGGGATAGCGACGACAATTGCGCAGACGACACCGACGTCATCTTCAGGCAGTTATCAGACTGGTAGTTCTTCAGGCTCTTCAGGCAGCGGTTCTTCGGGAAGTACAGTAAAGCACACCCTGCCGACATTTACGCTCAAGGCAGCATACAAAGTAGAAACGACGACAAAAGGCGCTATCTGGTTCGACAAAAACGATATCAAAGTACAGGGATGCACAGCTCCGCAGGTGACAAAGATGCAGTGGAGCGGACATCGCGGGGAAGATAAGTGGGATTTAAAAGAAGAAGACAGTGCCTATGTGATTCATAATTATGGCAACCTTGGCTCGGATTATCTGGAAGAAATTATGGATACAGGGAGAGGCGCTTACATTTTTGTTACCGTACAGGATCAGGGAACAGAGTACGAAGGAATCATCCCAATGAATTTTGGAGATATTGCGCGGGCCGGGTATGTAAAAACATACGAAGGAGTTATGACAAAGAAAACGGATATAAAGTTTTCTTTTGATGCGCAGATTATTTCAGGTTCTGCAATTGCGGCAGCTCCGGATAAAGGATGGATCCGATTAACGATACCGAAGGCTTCTGTAAAATTTGAAGGCGGCCAGGCTCCTCAGCTTACAGGAGCAACCAACTATGACAGCGAAAGCAATATGCAGTTTAACCTGTTTTCAGAAGATGAAGATCAAAGATGGGTTTCAGAAAAAAACGGTTGTCTTGCTTATGAAGACATGATTAAACAGGTGCAAAATGGCATTCGCACGGATCGGAAATTCCTCTATATGACATTCCGGTTTACGGATAATGGTAAAAAATATACGGCAAGCGTATCGACGGCATACAGAGATTTCTTTGGAGATGATCAAGAGCAATTTGGAAATGGCAGCCACAGCTATACGGCTGTGCTGTATGAGACAGAGTAAAAAATGATTACATAAAAATTGCGGAAAAGAACGGGCGGGAGCCTGTTCTTTTTCGTTGATCCTTCTGTTCTCTTTGCATAAATCCGTACTGGGGCAGGATCCGCGGCAGGTGTTTAAGACACTCGTAACGATCTGGAAATCCGGGTAGCATTATGTGTTTGTCGTTTCGGTTTTAAAGGAACTGGATTTGAAAAAACTGTTTTCGACAGTGATTTTGTTTCAGACTGCGGATGTATCAACGATGTAATGGTTACTTAAAAAATAATTCTTTAACACAACTTTTTATAAGAAAATGTTATCTTATAGTATTCTATACTAAATTCATTTTTTTTGCAAGACTAAAGAAAATATTGTTATTTTTGTCTGAAAATACTACTTCTAAATGCCGGAAAATTGGCAGTTGTATCTAAAAAAAATTCAAATACTAAAAAAATTGCAGGATCGGCAGATTTTACAGGCCGATTTAAATGTTATGTTTTTTAATGGGTAAAATTCCGGGTGAATTTTACTTATTTCCATATTTTATGCGGGTTTGAGCACAATAAACTACGTTTAAAAAAACATAACAATTTCTTATAAATTGTTATGTTTTTTCAGGATATGGATTTGCACAGGATGCAGATGGGAGGACAATATGGGAGAGCTGGATTATGCGAAGATGGGCATGCGGATCCGTCAGGTGAGGAAAGTAAAGGGTTGGTCGCAGGATGAGCTTGCAAAAAAATGCGGCATCAGTATGTCGTTTCTCGGACATATTGAACGGGGAACCAGGATTATGAGTCTGGAGACATTTGTTAGTATTTGTGCGGCATTGGATGCAGAGGCAGATGAACTGCTCTGGGGTGTGGCGCATCCGTCGGAAACTGTACTGGATCTGTGGGAGCCTGCAAAGCAGAAGCAGGAATATGGAAAAAAGGAAGCGGATAATTATTCCATGTATGTCAGGATCATGAAGTCCGTAGCGGAGATTATGAATGAAGCGTGATCATCAAGGGCGCGGAAAAAAGGTGCTGATGCTGGCATCGGTAGCTTCTATGATCGATCAGTTTAATATGCCGAATATCCGGCTGCTGCAGGATATGGGATATGAAGTGCATGTGGCGTGCAACTTCAGGGACGGAAATACCTGTGACAGTAAGAGGATCAGAAAGCTTCGAAAAATGCTGTTCCAAATGCAGGTAGAATGTCATCAATGGGAATGTCCGAGAAGCATTTATTCTGTAAGGCGATGCTGGGCGGCATATTGGCAGTTATGGGATTTGACAGGGCAATATCATTATGAATGGCTTCACTGTCATTCGCCAGTCGGCGGTGCATTGGCAAGAATAGCTGCATATGGAAGGCATATCGGAGTCATATATACGGCACATGGATTTCATTTTTATAAAGGAGCGCCTTTTAGGAACTGGCTGATTTATTATCCTGTGGAAAAGCTGCTTTCCTGCCTGACGGATGTTCTCATTACCGTAAATAAAGAAGATTACTATTTTGCGAAAAATAATTTGAAAGCGGGGAAGGTCTGCCGTATTCCGGGTGTAGGAATTCATATTGAAAAATATAAAAATACTCCGGATGGTTATATAAAGTCCGGACAGCATATAGAAAAGCCGGACAGAAAAAACAAAAGTATGGAAATGAGAAAGAAATATGGCATTCCCCCTGACGCAAAGATCCTGCTGTCCGTAGGTGAATTAAGCAGGCGGAAAAACCATAGGGAAGTGATTACAGCATTAGCAGGGCTTGTGAAGCAGGGTGAGAATGTTTTTTATATGATCTGCGGACAAGGGAAACTGAAAAAAAGGCTGATACGCTATGCAAAAAGGCTTGGAGTGGCAGGACGCATATGTATGCCGGGTTTTTTAGAACAAATTGACAAGGTATATCAGGCAGCGGATTTGTTTGTTTTTCCGTCTTATCAGGAAGGAATGCCGGCAGCCCTGATGGAAGCGATGGCTGCAGGGCTGCCGTGTGTGGTATCTGACATCCGCGGAAACAGGGAGCTGATAGACGACAAAACTTTCAGATTTATACCGGGACATGTGGAACAGCTGCAGATCATACTTGGACGTTTGCTCAAGGATGAAAAACTGCGCGATGTATGCGGCGCATATAATCAGAAAAAAATATGTGCTTACAGTCTTGCGGCTGTCCAAAAACGGATGATGAAAATTTATCAATGGATGGAGGAAGCCAGATGAAGGGAGATAAGAATGTGAGGCGAAAGGGAGCTGCGGCATGAATGCATGGGGAAGCAAAGAACGGGAAATGGGCCGTATGAAAATGTTTCTTATTCTTGAAGGTATGGTACTTGCGTTTTTGTGTATTTTTTATTTTTCCTGCGGACAGGCGCTTTATATCAGGAAATCTGATGGAAATATACCGCCGTTTCCTGCAACGGGTAATATCGGAGAGCTGGCAGTGGGAGTGAGGGCAGAGCAAATCTATACATCCCGGATGGATCTGATTGATGCGGTTGGAGTGATGGTATCAGATTATGGAAAGGAGCTGTCCTGCGGGCTGCATATGCGGCTGGAAGATGATACAGAAGGCAGCCTGATCGCAGAAAAGTATTTTCCGGCAGGAGAACTTGGAAGCGGGCAGTATATCTGGCTGGAGACGGATGGGGGAAGTATGGTGCCGCGCGGCAGGAAGATGCGGATTATTTGTACCTCTGATGGTATGTCCGGAACGGCTCCGACAGTTTTATACAGTACAGAAAAGGAACTGGAAAATGG
This sequence comes from uncultured Eubacterium sp., assembly GCA_948468465.1. Next base: position 7,329 of record CAOKJJ010000050.1, read on the forward strand.
GGATGCGGCAATGTTTCTGAATGGAGAACGGATTGCGGGAACCATGTGCATTGCAGTGCAGGGACGCGACCGTGTATGGACAGGGCCGAATTACTGGAAATTAGTGCTTGCGGCAGTTCTGTCTGCGGCAGTCGTATATGCCGCTGCTGTGTATCGGCGGAGCAAGGGCAGGCAGAGCTGGCTTTTTACCATAGTGCAGGTGCTGGATAAATACAGTTTTCTGATCCGTCAGCTTGTTGCAAGGGACTTCAAAGTTCGTTATAAGCGTTCGGTACTGGGGGTATTTTGGAGTTTCCTGAATCCGCTGCTTATGATGTGTGTGCAGTATATTGTATTTTCACAGCTGTTCCGGTCAGATATTGAGAATTATCCGGTGTATCTGCTGAGCGGACTGGTTGTGTTCAACTTTTTCAGTGAAGGTGTCAGCCAGGCTCTGGGGTCGATTGTTGGGAACGCCTCACTGATCACAAAAGTCTATATACCGAAATACATTTATCCGGTTACAAGGGTGCTGTCTTCCGGCATCAATCTTATGATGTCTTTGATTCCGCTTATCATAGCGGCGGTTTTAACCGGGGAGTGCATGACAAAGGCATACCTGATGCTGCCATATATACTTGCCTGCGTCATGATATTTACGGCGGGACTTGGCATGGTGCTTGCGGCAGGCATGGCGTTTTTCCGGGATGTGCAGTTTTTATGGGGGATTGTGAGCATGCTGTGGATGTATCTGACACCATTGTTTTATCCAGTCTCGATTGTTCCGGAAGATTTTCGCAGGGTCATTATGCACAATCCATTGTATGTTTTTGTCACAGCAGTGCGTGATATTGTGATGGAAGGAGCGGTCCCGCGTCCGGCGGTGTTCTGCCAGTGCACGCTGACGGCATTGATCATGCTTGCAGCCGGGAGTGTGGTTTTTAAAAAGACACAGGACAGGTTCATATTTTATATATAGGGAAACGGGATTTTGAGTTATAAAAAGGTATCAGGAATGCAGACAGGAAGGAGCAGTTGGGATGACAGCAGCAGCCGTTCATGGCGTGTCGCTAAAATTTAAGATGGAACAGAACCGGGCGGATTCCCTGAAAGAGTTCTGTGTACGCTGGCTCAGGCACGATCTTAAGTCAGAAGAATTCTGGGCGCTTAGGGATATATCTTTCGAAGTGGGAAAAGGGGATGTGGTCGGCATTATCGGACACAATGGCGCTGGGAAAAGTACGCTGCTGAAAGTGATTGCCGGTATCATGAAACCGACCAAAGGATCCGTGGAGGTATACGGAAGTGTGGTTCCGATGCTGGAGCTTGGATCTGGGTTTGACTTTGAATTGTCCGGCAGGGAGAATATTTACTTAAATGGGGCGGTTTTAGGATATTCTAAGAAGTTCCTGGGCAGCAGGTATCAGGAGATTGCAGAATTTTCAGAGCTGGGCAGTTTTATTGAAGCGCCTCTTCGTACGTATTCGTCAGGTATGCTGGCAAGGCTGGCGTTTTCGGTGGCATGCGTTGTGAAACCGGATATATTGATTGTGGATGAGATCCTGTCTGTGGGTGATGCGGATTTCCAGGAGAAAAGCCGTGCCCGCATGATGGAGCTTATGACAGGCGGGACGACTGTGTTTTTTGTATCCCACAGCCTGGAACAAATCCGGCAGATGTGCAGCCAGGTGGTCTGGCTGGAGCATGGATGTGTGCAGGCGCAAGGGGATGCGGAGAAAATATGTGCGATGTATGAGGGAGGCAGGCAGGATGCGTGAGCCGGTAATCCGAATATTGACGGCCGCGCACAAGAAGACAGGCGCACCGCAGAACCGGTATATCAGGCTGGTCCAGGCGGGGGCCGCAGTGGCTGCAGAACGCCTGCCTGGCATGCTGCATGATGACGAGGGAGAGAATATATCGGAGCGGAACCGTTCTTACTGTGAACTGACGGTGCAGTATTTTGCCTGGAAGAACCTGGACGCCGATTATTACGGATTCTTTCATTACTGCAGATACATGGATTTTTCCAGGGAGTATCCGCCGGGAGGAACCAGAGGCTGGAAAGACCGGAAGCGGCCGGCGCCATATGTCTTAACTGGCAGCCGGCAGGGAAACATGTCCGGCGCTGTTCTGGACGAGACGCGGATACAGGCAGCGGCAGAAAAATATGATGTCATTACTGTGCTCGGCGAATATATGAATGTGACCGTTTATGAACAATTCTGCCAGTTTCATGACAGGGAAGACCTGGACCGTATGATCTGTATCCTGAAAGCACGCAGGCCCGGATATGCTGCGGCGTGCGATGCCTATATGGGTTCCAGATACATTTACTTCTGCAACATGTATATTATGAAGCGGGAATATTTTATGAGGTATATGGAGTGGCTGTTCCCGCTGCTCGAAGAGTTTGAGGAAGGAAAGGATTTTTCCGGATGTAGCGGAAAGCAGATGCGTATTACGGGATATCTTGCGGAGCGCTTGTTCGGTGTGTATTATACATGGCTCATACAGCAGGGGAAGGCAAGATGCTGTGAGCTGCAGTACAGGATTTTTGGAAAAGGGCTGGCTGAACGCCGGTTCCGCCTTTGGAAGGGAGGGCCGGAATTTGTGCTGGATATGGTAAAAGTAAACCGCATGCTTCCTGCGGGTTCCCTGCGCCGGAGGCTGGTACGGACACTGGCGGGGAGGTTGATTTCGTGAGAAAAGCAGAAACATTCATACAACTGCAGGGGATTTTAAAACCACGCCGGGCGGTTTGTGATACAGAGGAACTGTATTTTCACAGAAAGGGCAGGATACTGCTGTTTGACGGTTATTTTAACCTGTTTTATATAGAAAAATGGAAACGCTATACGAATCTGGAACGGTTATACCTGTCCATACGGGTAAAGGGATTTCAAAAGCTGCTCCTGTTCCATGACCGGACGTGTGTATCTGCATGCAGTCTGGACGCAGGCTGCGAACAGGATTATCAGGCTGAATTCCCGCTGCGGGAATATGAAACGGGTGTTTTCTGGTTTGCGCTTGTGCAGGCACAGAAAACCGCAGGCCAGACGCTGTCAGGTTTTTATGCAGGAGAAAGCAGGCATTGCCGGGATGTGGCGCTTGGGCTTGCTGTCTGTACTTATCACAGGGAGAGCTATGTGGAGCGGAATCTGAAGCTGCTGCTATCTTGTATTTTGAATCAGAAGGAGCTGCAGGTCTGCGGCCATCTGTGGATTTATCTTGTGGATAACGGCTGTACGCTGCACACATGCAGTCCCGTGCAGGAGCTGACAGGTGCCTGCGGGGGCCGGGCTACGGTTATACCGAACAAAAATGCCGGAGGGGCAGGGGGATTCACAAGGGGGATGCTGGAAATCCTGCGGGAAAAAGCGGAAAAGCAGCTGACGCATGTTTTATTAATGGATGACGACGCAATGCCTGAACCAGATCTGTTTGTGCGTATTTATGGATTTCTGCGGATCCGGAAAGAGGAATGGAAGGATATTACGATGGGCGGCACGATGCTGCAGGAAGAAGAACCGTATCTGCTGTTTGCAGCGGGTGAGAGCTGGCAGAAGGGACTGATACGGAATGGAAACAAAGGGATGGACCTGCGCTGCTTTCCATATGCCTCCCATCCGAATCTGCTTACCTCACATTTTGAGAAGGAACATTATTCCGGATGGTGGTGCTGCTGTTATTCATTGGATGTCGTGCGGGAAGACAATCTGCCGCTTCCGCTGTTCCTCCACCATGATGATATAGAATTCGGGCTGCGCAGCAGGAAGACAGGAATTGTATTTTTAAACGGGGTCAGTGTGTGGCACAGGAATTTTGAGCATACACCACAGGGGAGCAACCTGTATTATGATATCCGAAATGATTTGATTGAAATTGCACTGCAGTATGGGCAGCAGAGAGCGGCAGGGTATGTGTGGCGGTTTTACTGGAGACGGCTGGCTGTGCGGCTAGTGCGGGGAAGGGCGGATGAGTTATTCTATGTGCTTAAGGGTGCGCGGGATTTCCTGAAAGGACCCGGCTGGCTGTGGAAACAGGATCCGGAGAGTCTGCATAAAAAAGTAAAATGTGTGCCTGCCTGCAGGATGCACAGGCTGCTGGGCAGCGCTGCCCGCGTCAGCTGGCGTCTGTTCCGGGAAAGGAAGAAGACGGTTAGGGATTATCAGGAAAATATGTACCGGTATGCGGCAAAGAATGCCTGGGAGGAATATCTGGGCATGGCAGGATCATGCGAACCAGGTGTTCCATATCTAGAATGCAGAAAAAATAAAAAATATACGGGAGGATAAAAAATTGGATATTCAAAAGATCTTATTTCCGAAGATCGGGGTATGTACCGAATGGCAGCTGTACTTCAGACAACTCGGTGATACGCCGGCTGGTACAGCTGAAAACCGTGCCGGAAGGATGGATTATCATTACAGCGAAGAGGCGATGCATTTCAGGCAGGGCATGTGGGTTGGATTTGATACTTACTTTAATGGTTTTTCCATAGACAAATGGAAGAAATATACGGTGCTGGACAATTTGTCACTGCGCCTTACCCTGTCGGGAAAGGCAAGGGTGACGCTGGTGGGCAGGCAGAAATTACATGAGCATGTTATTGAAAAGACAATCAGAGAGACAGTGATCAGTTCGGAGAAAAAACAGGATCACATAGTCTCCTGTGAGATAAAAAACGCCAGGGGCATGCTTGCATTCGAAATCGAGGCATTGGAAGGCGGATGCGTATTGTATGCGGGAGCATATTGCAGTGAGATTGATCAGGAAAAGGTCAGGGATATCAGGATCGGGGTCGGAATCTGCACATTTTGCAGAGAGGATTTTATTAAGAAGAACCTGCATATCCTGCAGAAAGAGATACTGGATAATATGGAGTCTCCGCTGTACGGCCGCCTGGAGGTGCATATAGCGGATAATGGCAGGACATTGGATGCCAAAGTATTGGGAAACAGCAGCGTATATATTTATCCAAACCGTAATCTTGGCGGTGCAGGGGGATTTACGCGGTGCATGGCTGAGATGAAAAAGAGACGGCACAAGGGAACAGGGCCCACACACATCCTGCTCATGGATGATGATGTGGTGTTAGAGCCAGAGGCGCTGGTGAGGACTTATATGCTGCTGGCACTGGCAAAAGAGGAATATACAGATGCCTTTATCGGGGGTGAAATGCTGCGGCTGGATATGCAGGCGATCCAGGCAGAGGCAGGGGCGGTATGGAATGCAGGGCGGCTGGATTCCCTGAAAAGGGGGCTGGACCTGAAAAGCTGCGAGGCGTGCCTTTATAATGAGATTGAGGAATCTGCGCAGTTTCATGCCTGGTGGTATTGCTGCTTTCCGGCCGGCATTGTAACACCAGACAACCTTCCGCTGCCGCTTTTTATCCGGGGAGACGATGTAGAGTACGGGCTGCGGAACATGAAGCGCCTGATTCTGATGAACGGAATTTGTGTCTGGCATGAACCGTTTGAGAATAAATACTCCTCTTTTCTTGAATATTACATTATCCGCAATCAGTTAATTGTGAATGCCTTCCACTGTCCGGAATATGGCGCAGGGCAGCTGAATCGGGATATGCTTTCGCATTGCCTGCGGGAGATTACATACTACCGTTATAAGAATGTCGAATTATATCTGCAGGGGATACAGGATTTCCTGAAAGGGCCGCAGTGGCTGGCAAAGCAGGATGCGGAAACGCTGCACAGGAAAGTGGTGGATGCAGGATATAAGGCACAGGAGGTGGACAGCCTGGACATGGGTTTTCATTATCCTGCTTATGAAAAGAGCCGGAACGATTATGGACAGGGAAGCAAAAGAAGCCGGAGGCTGCTGTCGCTGAACGGCCTGCTGTTTCCTCCGAAAGGAGACGGTATTGTGCCGATGGCAGAAGCAATCGGTGTAAATTTTTATCGGAAGAGGCGCGTGATGCATTATGACGCGGCGGGCAGCAAAGGGTTTATTACGGAGCGTTCCTTCTGGACGAGCATAAGATATATATGGAAAGTGTTCGCAATGGCGTTTACAAACAGATTACAGCTGGGCCGGGCGCAGAAAGCGTACAGGCTTGGCGGGAAACAGCTGCGTACATGGAAGGTATGGAAGGCTGTTCTGGATATGGATGAAACGAAGAAGGAGGATTCATGAAAAAAAGAAAGAAAGCCGCAGAAGCGATTCTTGTCATTATGCTGGCCGCGGCATGTATTTTAGGCGGATGTAAGGATATGGGCAAAGAGAAGCCGGGCAGCAGCGTGGCTGACAACAGGCAGGATACCGCACAGGAAGGAGAATCTGGCGGGGCCGATGCAGGATTTTCCGGTGATATCCATACAGATATTATGACACGGCATGCATTTCCAAGCCTGGAAAGGATGGAAGAAAAGGATCAGGATCAATATGTGAATTGCCTGCAGGTGATAAAAAAGATAGAACAGATCGGCCTGGATACAAGCTCGTTCCTGTATCCGGAATTAAACCTCCAGAAGCTGGAACAGAGCATCCAGGCAATAGAGCCAGGCAGTGCGGACGGATTAGAAAAGGTAGTGTTTACAGGTACATCATCGGAGGAACTGCAGGAAGCGGTGAACGCGAATGCAGGAGCCCTTATTGACATACGTTCGGACAGGATAGAAGTAACGGGTACGATAGCATTGGCCAGTAATACTTATATCCGAGGCAATGGGGCGGAACTGGACTGCCGTGTGTCCGGGTGTATGTTTGCAGGCGAGGGGGTATCCGGGGTCAATATCACAGGACTCAAAATAACAGGTAAGGCTGATTATGGCATTTATATGGCTGACAGCAGCAATATCAGCATTACAGACTGTACGATAGAGGGCATGAAACAAAAGCCAGTCTGCATCCTGGGGGAAACGTCCGGAGTGCGGATCTGTCAAAATCAGTTCATTAATAATCATGCAGGCGGCATATATCTGGTCGGAGAGGTGAAGAATGGACTGATTGAGGATAACAAGATTACAGACAATAAGGGTACATCAAACTGGATGGCTGGCATTGTTCTGACAAACGCGGTTCCGAAAGATAAAAAGAATTTGTGGGAAACTTTTGATGAAGAACACCATTTTCCACACAAAGAAAATCTTTATGCGCAGATCAGCTGCCCGCATGATCTGTTAATCAGGGATAACTATGTCTGCGGCAATCAGGCGTCCGGTATATATTCAGACGGAGCCTATAGCTGCTATGTACTCAACAACACGGTCAGGCAGAATGATAAAGAAGGCATTTGCCTTGACTATGGAACGATCGGTTTTTACCTGAAAGAAAATGTATTCGGAGAAAATGGACAGAGGAACCGGCAGACGGATCAGGATCTGGAAATGGATTTTGTCCTTGGGGCAGGGAGAATGGAAGACGGCTCCGCAAAAGCCAAGCTGCCGGGCGTATCGCTGGATAATACAGCTTATAATATACTCGAAAATAATATTGTAACGGGTAATTATGGCGGCGGGATTAAAATGGTAAGGACTGCCGTGCGCAACCTGATCAGTGAGAACATTATCCGGGATAATAATATGGGGCAGAATGATGTGTATCATTTCTTCGGAATCGAAGCAGGGTATGCCGCTGCGGATGTGGAAACCGGAGATTTGGATTTTGCCCCTGACTTTGAAAATATCATATGCAGGAACAGCATTACGGGCAATCATTATGCAGGTGTATTTATCGGTGCAGACTGTTATGTCAATGACGTATTTGACAATGTCATTATGGAGCCCGGGGAGTTTGCGGTGGAAGCGGTCAGCACAAAATTTAACAGTATTGTAAACAATATTTCAAATGCCGGGGTAAGGAATGAGTATGAAGAAGAAAAAGCGCAGGAGGAGTAAATTACTGAATATAGATGTGGCGTTTAGCCGGAAAAATGCAGTGGAAAATATTCTGATAACAGCAGCATCTATCGTACTTGTGCTGGTCATGCATGGTTTTCAGAAGAATTTATTTCTGGTAGATGATAACTATACCCAGTTTGCACCCATTATTCAGGAAGCCTTTACGGAGTTCATACATACCGGAAAAATGCCGGTGTATGATTTTTACCAGATGAAAGGAATGCTGATAGCAGATGAGGGATATTATGGCCTGACAAACGGAATGATGCTTATAGCATTTTTCATTACGAGGCTGTGTCCGGTGTGGAATGTGCTGGAGGCCTACAGTATGATCTGCATCTGCATGGGAAATGCTGGGATGAACTGCCTGTTGAAAAAACTTCGTTTTGGATTGGGCACAAGGATTGTAATGCTGTTTATGTATGCGGGAAGTTCGGCTTTTCTTTATTTTGGCTACTGGTATTATATATTTAATAATTATATTGTAATGCCGTATCTGCTTTGGGCAGTTATTGCTGTATTTGATGAAAGAAAAGCAAAGAGGAAATATGTATGCGCGGGCATGGTTCTCTTTTTCAGCTGCAGCCTGGGAAATATGCAATATACTTTCTACCATTACCTGGTATTTGGGCTTATGGGAATCCTTTTGGTATGGATGTTCAGGAAGCCGGAATGCATAAAAATACTGGCCTGCAATATAGGGCTTGCGGTATTCATGTCCGGGCCGTTCCTTATTATGGCAATGCAGGCTGGAAAAAGGCGGAGCATGTATTTGTCTCCCGGGGAATTCCTGGAATTTTCAAATCCCATAATACAGCAGATTATTTTGTCCTTTATACCGATGCCGCTGTTTCAAAAGCTTTTTGGAGAAGCAGAATGGTATGAGGCATTTACCAGGCAGGGCAGTTTCTCGGAAAATGGATATTGGTTCTATTACTGCGGATTCCTGATGCTGGCGTTAGCTGCCTATATTTTGTGGTATATATTGAAAATATATGGCATCAGGGTCAAAGATCTCAGGCAGTTCAAAAAATGCACAGCAAGGGAAAAAGTTGCTGTATTGGCATTTTTCTTACTATTACTATGTCTGACACGGGATGCTTGGTATGCAGGCTTTGCCTTGATGTCTGCGGCCGTTGTCTTCCTGTATTTTGCGACAAGGGGAAAACGGGAATGCAGGACAGCCATACTGGATGATGCTGTGAAGGAGAAATGGGTTCTGGCTGTTTTTGGGACAGCGGTATTTTTTATTATGCTTGGGGTAGGCAAAGATGCGGTGATCGCAAATGTATTTGCAGTACTGCCGGTAGTCAAAGGCTTCCGGTATCTTTTTAAAACGGTTTTTATCATTATTCCGCTTCTGGTGCCTGTTGCAGGTTACATATTTGAAAAAGCTGTGAAAGGACATATAGCGGCAGGATATACTTTTGCAGCCTGTTTCATTATTACGGGGATTTATAACAATTATTATATAGCATCCAGCGGAGAACATGCTTTTTTCAGAAATTATGATATGTGTTGGACGGACTTGGACGCAGAAGCAGAAAATATCGGTGAAATCTGCAGTGAAAAAGGGATAGAGCAGAATGCTTACAGATTCTGTACATTTGCGGATCCGGAATATGAGTCGGACAGCAGTTGGAGCTGCTATGGTGATACATTATTTCAGGCAGGAAAAAAACTGGTCCGCAATACACCGACTCTGGCACATTGCTTTTCCCTCGGAGGATATGATAATTCATGGATGGATATAGGGTATCAGCAGTCAGAACATATTTTGCGGATGAAAGATTATGAATACAGCTGGATCAATGCTATAGCCGCAAAAGAGTTTTTTAATGATGTGCAGAATGATCCTGCGCTGTATACGGAATTTATGGATGACGTATTGAAAAATAATGTAAAATATTTTCTATTTAACGAAAACTCAGCATACATAGAGCTTTTCAAGCAGCTGACAGAATGGGATGAAAGGATATCCATAGAATCGGACACTGCTTTTACAGAAGGTATGCGGCTGATTGGCCTGTCAGGGGTAGAACGGATTGGGCAGCATAAAAATGTTTGGATTGATGAAATGCTGAGTATGGAGCATATAGTACTTCAGGCTGAAAAATGGGACACGCAGGAGCCGGTAACGCTGTCTTTTACCTGGCAGGAAAACATGAAAGCTTATTATTACAGGCAGAATGAAAAGGTTTATTTAGATATTCGTGCAGATGAAGAAGGATTTATAGAACTGATGCCGAAGGAAACGCTTCTGGATCAGAAAGTGCATGTCACTTATGAGAGTTTATTTTACAGCAGTACAGTTATGTATATGCTGGTGATATCCGTGGCTTTATTTTTCCTATTTGCAGGAGTTGTGTTTACACAGGAAATTCGAAAAGATACGGGGGTATAACCTTTATGAAACAAAGTATTTTAAGATTCAGCATAATTGGAGGAATTACCACAGCAATTGATTTTTGTATTTACTGGTTTTTGAGCAAGAAGATTGATGTTTCGATTGCTAAAATATGTTCTATGCTGTTTGCAAGTGTTTTTTCTTATTATTTTAATAAGCTTTGGACATTTGAAAATGGTGACAGAAATCATAAAAAGTATTTGTGGAAATATTATATTGCGTTTGTCATAAACATAGCGATAAATACAGTCATAAATACATTAATATATGCAAACTCTGGAAAGGTACTTCTGGCGTTTGCCATAGCAACCGGATTTGCTGCGGTTGCTAATTTCCTATTACAAAAATTTTGGGTATTTAAAGAATATAGGGGTGGAAATCATGATATCTATCGTAGTTCCTTGTTATAACGAGGAAAAGAATATTCAAAGGCTGGTGAAACGATTTGTTCCAATTGCTGAAAAATTAGGCAGTAAAGGTTTTGAACTGATATTGGTTGATAATGCTTCAAACGACGGAACATCAGAGGTTATTGACCGGGAGTGTAAAAAAGCTTCATTTATAAGAAAGATTGCCATTGATGGAGAAAATCAGGGGTATGGCTATGGGATTATCCAGGGTTTAAAAATATGTAAGGGAGAATGGTTGGGCTGGATTCATGCGGATTTGCAGCTGCCGCCAGAAGCCTTTCTGGATTTTATGAGAATAGCAGATATGGATCCTCTGAAATCAGAAACCAGATATTTTAAAGGAAAGAGGCATAACAGACCAGTTTCGGATACGTTTTTTACGATTGGAATGAGTGTATTTGAGTCATTGTATTTAGGAAAGCGATTATGGGATATTAATGCGCAGCCGACACTGATTCACAGAAGTTTTTATGTACAGCTTGTAAATCTTCCGTATGATTTTTCATTAGATTTATATGTTTATTATATGGCCCGCAGATTGAAACTTCAGGTAACAAGAGTTCCGGTAATTCAAAGAAATCGGGAAGAAGGCGTATCCAGCTGGAATAACGGCATAAAGGCGAGATTGAAATTTATTAAAAGGACAATCGATTATAGTATAAAATTGAAAAAAGAGATAAAGGGGAACAGTGACATATGAAGATAATTGCACATAGGGGGTTGTGGAACAGAAGAGAAGAAGGAAATACAATAGAAAGCTTTCGTGAAGCTTTTATGCGTGGTTATGGAATTGAGACAGATATCCGTGACTATGGCGGAAGATTGGTTGTTTCACATAACGTAGCTGCGGAAACAGCATTTGATTTGGAAGATGTTTTGAAGATATATTCGGATATGGGCTGCGGATCTGCGCTTGCTCTTAATATCAAGGCAGATGGATTGCAAAAGCTTTTATGGGAGGAACTGGTAAAATACAGGATAGAGAATTATTTTGTATTTGATATGTCAGTACCTGAACAGGTAGTATTCCATAAGAAAAAGTTCCGGGTGTTTACTCGTATGAGCGAATATGAAACAGTACCAGTACTGTTGGAAAGATCTCAGGGAATATGGATGGATGAATGGGAAAAATCATGGATAAGTGCGCAAGTAATACAAAAATTCAGAGATGAGAAGAAGATAGTGGCAGTTATTTCACCGGAAATTCATGGAAGAGAGCGGGAATTTTTATGGAATGAGTTAAAGCGGTTTGAACATGATCAGGAAGTATTGTTATGCACAGATATACCGATAAAAGCGGAGGAATTTTTTTATGGGCATTAAGATAAAGGCAATTCTGTTTGATATGGATGGGGTTTTGGTTGATGCAAAGGAATGGCATTATGAGGCTTTTAACAAGGCTCTTAGAATATTCGGATATGAGATATCAAAGTATGAACATATCCATGCTTTTGATGGCCTGCCTACGAAAGAAAAACTGAAAATGATAAGCCAGCGCTACTATCTTCCAGAGGCACTTCATTCTTTTATAAATGAACTGAAACAGAGTTTTACCATGGATTATGTGGAGCAGTGCTGCCATCCTGTTTTTGCGCATGAATATACGCTGTCCAGACTGAGGGCAGAAGGATATAAGATGGCAGTATGCTCCAACAGTATTCGAAAGACGATTGAGGTTATGATGGAAAAGGCAGGGCTTGCACCTTACCTTGATCTGATCATTTCCAACGAAGATGTGAAAAAGGCAAAGCCGGATCCTGAAATATATCAGAAAGCCATGAAGGAACTGCACATAACACCGCAGGAATGTATAATATGTGAGGATAATATAAATGGAATACGTGCAGCATTGGACAGCGGTGGAAATCTGCTCAGGATCAATGAAGTATCAGATGTTAATTATGAGAATGTATCGGCATGTATCAGAGAATTGGAGAAAAAATATGATTAATGTGTTAATACCGGCCTGCGGCAAAAGTAAGTTTTATGAAGATAGCTATTATCCTCAAAATGTGGTAGAGATTAATGGAAAACCAATGATAGAGCATGTAATAAGAAACTATAAAAATCTGAAAAATGCAAAGTATACATGCTGCTTTTTCAGGGATGAATGTGATAAATTTCATACGGACAAGATAGCCTCTATACTTACAGGAAAGCAATGCAATATTGTAAAGCAGGAAAACATTACGGCAGGTGCGCTGTGTACAGCGCTTTTGGCAGTTGATTATATAAACAACGAAGATGAGCTTATTATTACGAACAGTGATCAGATTATAGACACTGACATTGCTGTGGTTGTCACTGATTTTAGGAAAAAGAGTATTGACTGTGGTGTAATTAGTTTTAAAAGCGTACATCCCAGATGGTCTTATATTCGGATTAATGATCAGAATGAGGTAGTGGAAACAGCAGAGAAGCATCCGCTTTCAAATCATGCAATTGCAGGATTTTATTATTTTGCGCATGGCATGGAGTTTGTGGAAGCTGCTAAGCAGGTTATACGGAAGCGGGAAACTTATAACGGGAAGTTTTTTATTTCCGCATCAATCAATGAGATGATTTTGGAAAATAAAAAAGTCGGTTATTACGAAATAGAGACAGATAAATATCATTCCTTTTATTCACCGGATAAGATCACAGAGTATCAGAAAAGGAGTCATAAATTATGAAAACGGCAAGGATAGATGATATGGTTAAGGGCTGGTTTGTTGGAAACTTTGAACCGACGATTATAAAGACCAGCGACGTTGAAGTAGCTGTGAAAGAATATAAAAAGGGTGATTATGAAGAGGCGCATTATCATAAAATAGCTACAGAGCTGACAGTCGTTGTATATGGAAAAGTACGTATGGGGAAAGGCGTGTATGGAAAAGGTGAGATTATTATTATGGAGCCGGGAGATGTAACGGATTTTGAAGCGTTGGAAGATACAATATGTACAGTGGTTAAATACCCAGGTGCATCAAATGACAAATATATGGAGGAGAAAGAAAATGCTTAATATTGTAATACCTATGGCAGGAAGAGGCAGTCGTTTTGCAGATGCGGGATATCAGGATCCAAAACCGCTTATTAGAGTTGATGGTGTGGAGATGATACGCTTAGTAATCGGGAATTTAAAACCAGCATGTGTACATAGATTTATTTTTGTGTGTTTGCAGGAACATATTGAAAAATATCATGTGGATAAAAAATTGGCTGAATGGTGTCCCGGATGTATTGTAGTTCCAGTGAAGCAGGTGACTGAGGGAGCTGCATGTACCGTACTTCTGGCAGAAGAATATATAAATTCAAACGAAGCGCTGATGATTGCCAACAGTGACCAGTGGGTTGATATTGATATAAACGAATATCTAAAGGCAGGCAGAAATGCTGATGGACTTATTATGACCATGAAAGCAGATAATCCGAAATGGTCTTTTGTGCGTTTTGATGAAAGACAGAGAGTATGTGAAGTAGTAGAAAAACAGGTTGTGTCAGATGAAGCTACTGTAGGAATTTATAATTTTGCCCAGGGGAAAGACTATGTGAAGTATGCGCATCAAATGATCAGGGATAATCTCAGGGTAAACGGAGAATTTTATGTGGCGCCTGTATATAATCAGATGATAGCAGACAATGGAGAGATAGAGATTTATAATATTGGAAAAGAGTCAGAAGGAATGTATGGGTTGGGGATTCCGGAAGACCTGGATAAGTTTTATAAAATGGATGTATGTCAGAAAGCAGTAGAGGCATCCGTATAAAATCATGATTTATTTGATATTTCTAATTAAACAGGGACTCAATTGAGTCCCTGTTTGTTGTGTCCTAATCTCTTTGAGCATACCCTGCAGTTCACCTGGCTTTATGATGGCAAAGACTCTCTGCATTGTATCATGGGATGGGATGCCGTTCTTTCTTTACTTTGCTGCCTGCTATTCGTCATCATGCCGGCCTGTTGGGAATAAACCTCCATAAATATATAAAATCATATGACAATTCTGGTATTCTGTAGTACAATAGTTTTGGAAAAGAATCCAAGGAGGTACAAAAGAATATGCAGAATAAACAAAATATAGAAGCGATCTATGAGCTCCATCGGATGTTAGAAGATCTGATGAAAAATATTGCTATATTGGAAGAAAACCTTCCGGCATTGATGCAGACGATCGAAGCAGGTGAGTTCATACCAGATCCTGTTATTGAAAATGTCCAGGTAGCATTGAATCAGATCAGCGCCATTCAACCGGATTTTGCAGACCGTTTTATGTCTTTAAAGGCAGGAGAACCGCCGCTAAAGATCGAGGATGCTTACCGCATATTGGAAAATTGCCGTAAAAAGGCAGAAAATACAGGTAAATACTTTGATGCTGTCAGTTTTTTTCTGTCATTGCGTGCAGACGACCCGTCGGTACAGCAGATTTTGGAAGAAAGGCAGCGTACTTTGGATGTATTGGATTTTGAGAAAATGAGTGAGCAGGAGATAAAAGACGCTGCGGAATGTTACGTACGGTTATCTGAGGCATTTCATGAAAGCGACAACAGGACCAAATTCTGCCTTTTGTATTCATCTGGTCTGGAAGAAGAGATTGCAACAGGAGTTATGTTTGGACAATTAAAATCTGAAATAGTACAAACAAACGAAACGGCAGATATAAAAGAACCAACAGAACAAGGAAAAGAAGTTCAAACAAATGAAACAGCAGCAAAAGAACTTGCAGAAATATGCAAAAGCGAAATCTGGAAAACGATCGGAATCGAACGGCCGCAGGAAATGATTATAAAAGAAGATAGAGAGCTGCTGGATGTGCAGCAGTCAGCCAGGGCATCTGATACATTCAGGGTAAAAGATTTCCGTAAAGATATGACCGGTGAATACCCGCTCGGAAAGATAGAATGTCTGACGGAAGCGCTTGAGAACTGCGGATATTCCAGTGAATCGTTTGCGCTTTGGAAGAATAAAGAACCCAGCTACTATGATGCTGTATCAGAAAAATTATTTCAGATGGGATATTTAAAAAAATACGCTGTAAGCGGATTCAGCAAATTTTATATATTATCTCCAAAAGGCGAGAAGGCATTTGTTCTGAGAGATTCCCTGCAGATGATCCAGAAATGTTATAAGAAAAAAATAAATTTTGCCAGGGGCGGGGAGCGTATTGAGGACAGCACAAACGCTGCGGTCACAAGGATATTATACCAGCAGGCATTTTCCAGGATTTTGAAGATTGATAAAGATTATACATTTTCCACGATCAAAAGAAGTATTGGGGCGAATTATTTCCTGATAGATTTTCCGAAAGCACTGGGAGGCAGAACGGTTCGTTTTGTGGGAATCGTTTCTGATAATCCGGAGCAGTTCCGGCAATTCCATGCTTTGATAAAAGAAACATATGAAGCCGCAGACCTATATGTTGTGACAGGGGCTGCGCATGAAGCCGCCTGCGCTGCAGCAAAATGGATTGCCAGCCTGACAGACGGACTTGCTCCTGTCTGGTATTGCGGGTATGCAGATGAAGAAGTATATGATGTTATTACCGAAGAGGCGGCAGACGCTGCATTTAAGCGGCTTACAGAAGCGGAAAATGAAAAGCAGGAAGAGAAGAGGACTTCAGAGCTGGAAAATGAGAAGCAGGAAGAAAAGAGGACTTCAGAGCTGGAAAATGAGAAGCAGGAAGAGAAGGAAACTGCGGATCTGAAAAATGAAAAGCAGGAAGAGAAAGGCACTGCAGATTTGAAAAATGAAAAGCAGGAAGAGAAGGAAACTCCAGACAGAAAAGAATTTCAGAAAAAAGGAATTCAGGAAAATGAAGCTCCGGATAAAAAAGAACTTCAGGAGAAAGGAGGTTTGGAAGAAGCAGTCACAAGAGGAGCAATGAGTGTACATAGCCAGGCAAACAGATTGTCCGAAGCAGAGAAAACAAAGCATGATACAGTTCTTCAGGAGATGCTGGCATCCGGCAAATTTTATGTAGCAACAGCCTATGCGGCGGTGCTTTCGAAAGAATTTCCATGTTACAGGCCGGTTTACCACCAGCTGGCATACGCATTAAATGATCCGATGGATCGATGCAGTTATAGTTCGGATACTATCATCCGTATTTTCTATACAGGTGAGAACCAGCTGACGGATCATTATGTTGCGGCAGCCGCAGTCAGAAACTATTTTCTGGATCAGTACAGTTATGACTACTCTTTGCAGCAGCTGCAGGTGATGCTTTCCGGAAACCAAATCCTGCAGCAGGAGCCTGTTCTGAATAAAATTTTGTACACGCTGCAGCAGTTTAAGACGAATTACCACAGCGGAATTGACCGTTATGCCGATTACCGCGAGAAAGAGAGGGCCTCCTGGGAGCTTCATCTGGAGAAGACGCGAAGGGGAGCAAAGGATTTTTATGATAATTATAGTTCGGGCAGTTTAAAGGAGAATGCATCTCATCGGCGTTTTATGGAAACTGAGAAGCTTCTGCTTGGACCGGATAGTGAGTTGGGTGTCTATTTAAAAGTAGTCATTGATGATGAGCGTGAGATGGCAGAACTGCTGGAGGAATTTCTTGTGGAAAACTATGTGAAAGACCAGGCGGCAGTATGTGAAGAGAATATTGATCCGTCAAAGATTAACAGGATCTTGGATACGCATTGGGATCAGGCGGCACAGAATATGCGGCTGGTAAAGAAATCATCGGATTTGATGAGCAGCCTGAGAATGAATCTTTTTAAGAAAGTAAATAAAATCGTATCTGTTTTGTGCAATTATGTATTTCTGATGCATACGGCAATTACCAGAGATGATGACCCGGGTTTGCTGGAATATAAAAAACTCCGCACGCCGCTGTTAAAAGATATCAGGGATGTGGTACGAAAATTTGAAGAACATCGTGTACAGGAGTTGTCTGAAATAGCCGGCAGGGCGGTTTTAACAAGGACGCTGCAGGAAATGGAAAAACGTCTGGAAGGGGATTATCAGGAAGGAAATAATAAATATTTCTATATTAATTTTCTGAAAGACGATAAAATAATACTGGATGATGATTTTATTCCGGTTTTGGATGAGGTTTTGGAGCTTCCGGATTTTTCCGTTAAAAACCGTTTGATACAGCATTGCCCGTCGCAGGAGAAGGACTGGCGTACGCGTTTGGAGGAAATATTTAAAGGCGGGGACGATTACGGATCAGCGGAACTTATTTTGAAATATCTCAAGGCGCAGAATTGGATTCCGGACAGGCTGGAACTGGAATCGTATTCTATTGAAAAGGCGATTGAATATCCGCAAAAAGATATGGAACAGAAACGTATGGGATTTATTGCAGACCTTGAACTTGCCCAAAGCTACGGGCAGATTGATAACACGAAAGAAAACAGCAAAGAAATTATGGTCCAGATTATGGAGAACTGGTATTTATGGGCAAAAGAAACGAAGAATTATGGATTTTTCAGCAAAATCTTGGAGGCATTTCAGGATAAGATCCATAAAGATGCACAGGCTCGGGCGGTTGAATTAAGAGACAGTTTAAATGTATATCTGAAAGAAGATCCGGATTGGGATATAGACGACAGGGTAAGCAGCGCGGTAGTGCAGATCAGGGAAAGGATCGAACAGCAGAATTATGCGGCGGCAGAAGATTTATTGAATCGTCTGATAGCCAATGATCTGGATACGGCTGTTACGCTGCAGCAGGAAGATGACCTGCTCCAGTTTCTGGACGAGTATGATGTGAACTACAAAATGACTGCAAATTCTGCAAAAAATTTAAGATCATTAATAGGTACCTCCAGAATCAATAAAGATACAAAGGGGGCTGACAGACTGCTGGAAAACTGGCCGAAAGGCGCTGGCGCGGGAAAACATAAGATCAGCGCCCTTCTGCAGGCATTAGGGTTTGCTCCGGATACAGTAGAAGCGGACCAGCCTGTTCAGGGAAAGATTGAAAATTATCTGGTTACGTTAAAGCGTCCGCAGAATGGCCGTAAAATTAATTACAAACATCCTATTTCGGCATTTGGGTCAGAAGCTGAGACGAAGGGCTTTCGGGTGGTCTGTATCTTTGGAAAAGCGGATGCGCAGCGTTTGATTGATACGTTTCGGGAATTAGGAAGTGCAAAAAATACCATTGTTTTGCTGGATTATGCATTGACATTGGCTGACCGGAGGACTTTGGCACGGAAATCAAAGACGGATCTGAATGACATCGGCAGGATTTTTGCCGTTATAGACCGCGTGGTATTAATCTACCTGGCTAAGCACTATACAGAAACAGCGATTAACAGAATGCTGATGGCTGTGGTTATGCCGTTTGCAGCATATCAGCCGTATATCGATAAATCTAAAGACGTTATGCCGCAGGAAATCTTTATCGGGCGGAAAAACGAACTGGAAAAAATTGAGTCGCCGACAGGCGTAAATATTGTATACGGCGGACGTCAGTTAGGGAAGACTGCTTTGCTGCGTATGGCAAAGAAGGACATAGACAGGAATGAAAACGGTGACCGCGCAGTCATTGTAAATGCATGGAGGAAAGATTACCGGGATACGGCAAAAATAGTATCTGAGGCGTTATATGATGAAAAGATCCTGCTGAAAGAAAATATTACGGAGGATTGGAACGAGCTTGCAAGGGATATTCAAAACCGGCTGCGGGACGAGACGGATCCGATTCCTTATTTGCTGCTGATGATTGATGAAGCGGATCTCTTTATTGAAAGCTGTGAAGCCGTAGGCTATGAGCCGTTTAATACATTAAAGGATATCCAAAGCATTGGATCCGGGCGTTTTAAATTTGTGGTTGCCGGTTTACGCAATATTGTGCGGTTCAAAAGAATGGCAGCATTGGAGGACAACGGCGTACTGCCGCATCTGGAATCGCTGACGGTAAAACCTTTTAAGTCTATGGAGGCGCGGGAGCTGCTGGAAGTGCCATTATCTTATCTGGGATTCAGATTCTCGAAAAATAATGAAACGGAAGTGCTGATTTCAACCATTTTTGGGACTACTAATTATTTCCCTGGATTAATCCAGCTGTATTGCACGAAACTGATCGAAGCAATGAAGAAGGACTATGCCGGGTATTCCGAAAGTGAAACACCGCCTTACTATGTCCAGAAAGAACATATCAAAAAGGTACTGGCGGATCAGACTTTGCAGCAGGATATCAGAGAGAAATTTTTTATTACGCTTAAAGTGGGCGATGACGACTATTATTATATGATTGCATTGCTTACGGCTTATCATTATCATGAGAACCGTACGCAAAACGGCTGTAACGCGGACGACCTGCTCCAATTAGCAGGCATGTTTTCGATCGGCAAACTGGTTGCACTAGGAACGGAAAAGGTGACCGCGCTTATGGAAGAAATGTGTGAACTGAATGTATTGCAGCATACCGGAAATGACAGATACAGATTTGCCAGACATAGTTTTTGCCAGATGATGGGTACAGTTCGGCAGATTGATGATGAACTGATGAATTATATGGAGGACTAGTATGGAAGAATTGTGGTGGAACCACATCACCAAAGCGCATAAGTTTATGGAAGACATTGTAACAGCGGCACTGGAGGGGAAAAGCATGATCCTCTCCCTGCCGGTAAATGTTCCGTGGCGGAATACATTATTGGAACTGGTAGAGGGGCAGTTAAAATTAGAGAATCCTAAAAATTCCTTCGAAGTGATAAAATGCCCCCGGGAAGAAGCAGGGTTGTTTCTATTAAATAAGTATTGTAAAAAAGAAAGGCGGGCATCCTACCGATGCGGCTTAACCTACGCTGAATTTCTGG
Source organism: uncultured Eubacterium sp. (assembly GCA_948468465.1). Next base: position 27,746 of record CAOKJJ010000050.1, read on the forward strand.
GCAGATGCGAGGATACGGTCTTAAATAACAGATACGTGTGGGTGACAGACATACCGGAAACGAAATATGAGGAGTGGCTGGAATTTACCGTCACATATCAAAAGAACGTAACGAAAAAGACGCCTGCGGTATTTGTTCTGGAAACAAACGATGTGTCCTTTGCCAAAAGAGCAAAAAAGGGAATCAAAAAAATGATCTTTGACCAGAATATAGGCGCATATGACAAATTTGCATTCTGCGCTCTTGTCGCAACGGAAAATAATGGCAGGGATTATATGCGGCCATATCTGGCAGAGCTTGCTGCGACGATATGCAGTGAGGATATTGAGCTTTGCGCTGAGTGTGTCCGTATGGGAAACACATTTATAGAGGAACCGTCAAATACAATTCGCAATATCAGCAAAGAAAAATGCAGGAGCAATGGAGAAGCATATCAGTTTTCTAAAACGGATGAGGAAATCCGGCGGCTTGTGTGGGAAACACAGTTAAAAAGTGTATTTCCTGTCATAGAGAGATTTCGCGGTTGTTTTATAAAAAAATATTATGACCAGATAAAAAAAGTGCTGCCGATCAGTAATTCCTGCGGGGAAAATGTAACGATTCCTGAGGATGTTGAGATAGGAACGCTGTTTTATATGGTCGGCTGCAGTGCACTTTCTGTCAGCAGCCTGGAATATGGGGAATTGGAGCGGTACAAAGATGCCCGCAATAAGCTGGCGCATCTGGATATTCTGGAGTTGGAGGTTGTGGATTCTATTTTAAAAAGAGATCATTTGCTATAGAGATCTGTGCGGCCTGCGTATTTATATCGTATTACGCAGGCTCATTTGAAGGATGATAAGACAGCAGCCAAAACATGAATTTTCAATAATGAATTCGCTATTCTTTGATTCTGTCAATTTCTGTCAGATTCATTCCTGAAACTGTGAGTATCGCTTTCAGATCAACATATCTTTCATACATTTCTTTATATGCATCTGAATCTTTGTCTTGCGTCAATACCATATATTTTTGAACCCGCGAAAATTCTTCAATTGTTATCTTTAACATTTCTTTTTCTGACATGTGGTTTCCTCCATTCCACTTTTTTTCTATTATACCAAATTATGACTTGTTTTCAAGTCTTCAAGATTATTAGGAACTTATAAACAATTTCTTGCGCAAAGTGGCAAAATTTTAATACTATGCAACAGAATTGACATTGTGTTGTGTTATTTTATTGGCTATGCAGACGCCGGATGAGGGGCGGGGCCTGGATTTCGGCTCCTACTCCAGAATGTTAAGA